>JBAUJE010000488.1:0-5117 GCA_049683475.1 Coleofasciculaceae cyanobacterium
CCCCATCTCCCTCACTCCCCCATCTCCCTTGTCCTCCTTGTCTCTAAAAAATCTCCCCAATTCTTGTGATTTACTTCCTTGACTATTATCGGTCTAGCTGAGCCAATAGTAGATTGATCCAGTCACAGGGAGATAACAATGAAGGGATTGCAAGGAAGGGATTTGCTTGGTTTAGCTGACCTCAGCCATACTGAAATTCAGGAACTGTTGAATGTAGCCGCTCAGTTAAAAGCCAATCAGCTCAATCTACGCTGCAATAAGGTTTTGGGGCTGCTGTTCTATAAAGCTTCGACCAGGACAAGGGTTAGCTTTTCGGTGGCGATGTACCAATTAGGTGGTCAGGTTATCGATTTAAATCCTAGTCTGACTCAGGTTGGTCGTGGAGAACCAGCAGTAGATACAGCTAGGGTTTTGGATCGCTATCTGGATATTTTGGCGATCCGCACCTTTGAGCAGAAGCAATTGGAGACTTTTGCCGAATACGCCAATATTCCCATTATTAATGCTTTGACTGATTTAGAACATCCTTGTCAAGTTTTAGCTGATTTATTGACGGTGCAAGAATGCTTTGGTTCCCTGGCTGGTCTGACTTTGTCTTATTTCGGGGATGGCAATAATGTAGCTCATTCACTGCTGCTAGGAGCTGCCCTGATGGGTATGAATGTCAGAATTGCCACACCCTCAGCTTATCAACCCCGAGCTGAAATTGTTCAACAAGCACAGCAAATTGCTAGCGGCAAAACAGAAGTGACGATCACTGATGACCCAGTTATGGCGGCGAAGGATGCCCAGGTGCTTTATACCGATGTTTGGGCAAGTATGGGTCAAGAAGCCTCTGCTTCCAATCGAATTCCCGTTTTTCAACCTTACCAGCTCAATAGCCAACTTTTGCAACATGCCGACTCCCAAGCTATCGTACTCCATTGTTTACCAGCTCACCGGGGAGAAGAAATTACCGATGAGGTAATGGAAGGAAAACAATCCCGTATTTGGGATCAGGCAGAAAACCGCATGCATGCTCAAAAAGCTTTACTTGCTAGTCTGCTAGGAAGAGAGTGAACAGTAATTGAATAGGTTAAGGGTAAAAGGTAAAAGTTAATATTGTTTAAATCATTCCTTTACCCCTTCCTCTTTCCCTTCTCCCCATAAACGACAGTGGGACAAGTCCCATAACTGCTTAGCTAGCACTGGACAAATGAGCTCTTTTAGTAGTACTAATGTTCTATGGAGAGTGGTTTTCAGTTTATAAAACTCAAGGCAGATTGATTGACATCTAAAACTGTAAAGCTCAGTTGTTACTCACCCGGCCCTGAGCGAGCAAAACTGAACCAGATTGATAGCAACCCTATAGGATTATGGAACCTCTAACTGAAGCTCAGCAACAACTCTATGATTGGTTAGTCAACTATATTCGCACCACCCAATATGCTCCTTCAATTCGGCAGATGATGCGAGCCATGGAATTACGTTCACCAGCACCAGTCCAGAGTCGTCTAGAACATCTGCGCGCTAAAGGCTACATTGATTGGACAGAAGGGAAAGCTCGTACCATTAGAATTTTGGTATCTTCTCCGGTAGGAGTACCTGTTTTAGGGGCAATTACAGCAGGTGCTTTGGTCGAGCCTTTTACCGACACCGTCGAACAACTAGATTTATCAGGTTTTGTCTGCCAACCTGGTAATTTTGCCCTGCGAGTAATCGGAGACAGCATGATTGAAGATTTGATTACCGAAGGGGATGTGGTCATTATGAAGCCAATTGCTGACCCGGAGCAATTGAAAAATGGCCAAATTGTTGCAGCACAGGTGGAAGGACAGGGTACGACTTTAAAGAGGTTTTATCGTAATAGCGAGATGGTCATACTCAAACCTTCTAATTGCAAATACCAACCCATAGAGGTAAAGGCAAATCGAGTGCAGGTGCAGGGAATATTAGTGGGTGTTTGGCGTGGTATGAGCTGATGAGTAAATTCATGGCAATAGTAAAAACACCCACAATTACTATTGTTCATGGATGTATCCGAAGACCTGTCAAATTTAAGGATTAAATTAAATTTGCGTAAGAGAAGAAATCTCGATCATCACGCGGTCCGAGTAATAACTCCCCGACTCTACCAACAGCAAATGGTCCCCATAAATCATCGAAGTCAAAGAAGCCGTTGTAACCAACACCTCCGGCTGCGATATTGTAGTCATAGGTAAAGTCAAATCCTCGACCAGTCAAACCAGTGAAGAACAAAGTATCTACCTCTATTGGTATGTCTGGGAATTCTCCTGCGCCTGCGAGGTTAGCAATATTGCCAGCAATGGCTGCCTCATTGATATCACCTACTGTACCATCGGCTACAGCATCTTGAGCAATTCCATTCTGTGGTCCTTCTTTACTACTATTAGTATTTGCAAAGAGCAAAGGTGCAGAATTAGGAGCCGCACTAAGATTTGCTAGGGGATCGGGTGTAGTAAAAGCACCAATGTTTGCAGACGAAGAACCCGTTAATAAGTCTAATTGTGGTTCTGAGAAATTAGTTGTACCTATCATGTTTAACCTTTCTTACAGCATTACTCAAAGTTTGTGAGTCTCCAAGAGAAATAGGAGTTTGAAAACAGAAACACTAAAATCTTTAGACCTATCTATTTACAATTTCCTTCACTTGTCGATCTGCAAGAGCTCTGAAACAAGATGTCAAGAGTAACGTAATAGATAATTAGGACTACGACTAATATTTCTATTTTATACATCGAGTCAAAGTCAAGACATTTTATTAGCTAATACTCTGTTTTTCAAGAACATTAACAAATATCTACAAGTTACTCTATTAACTGACTAGTTTTTCTATTTTAATAATTAAGAAAAACAAAAATATAAGTAATAATGCAGAATCTTTTATGACCCAATTAGTAAAAATAGTAGCTAAATAAACTTAAAGATCTTTACTCAAATTGGGATGAGTAAACTCCTAACCAGCAAGGCTTTGCTAATTAGAAAGCTTATTTAAGCTTGGTGCTGGTCAATGAGTTATTACTTTTGAGATAACCCAACTAAAGCATTAGGTGTCCGCGGTTTAGATTAGCCACTTTTTATTTGTATTTTCTCTCTAGCACTTCATGTTCTTTGTCATCTTAATTACTGTTTTTAATGGTAACAAGGCAACTTTAAAAAAGGCAATAGTAGTTTTGTTTTTTTGGAAAGTCTTTATTAGTTTCGCTCACTAAAAGCTGTTTTATAAAAAAATCAATAACAATCATTTGTTTGCTCAAACTTATGAATATTCCAAAAATTAACTTTATTTGACCAAGTCAAATAGCCGATACTTAGCCTATAAGCACATTGCAGGACTTTGATAAGTTCTACAACTGAAAGTCTTTAATGTTACAGACAGAATTTCATCAAAAATATCTTCCTTTTTAACTAATTAAATGACCTGTTTAGGTGCATACATTATGCACTTTACCATGCCTTCACTTATGTCAGCAAAAATTCACTAAAAATTCACTATCTTTTCTCTAAAAATTTACTAGTTTAACCAAAATTTACAGTTAGGGCTTTATTGGCGTTTACTAGCAGCTCTTAGTAATCACCAGAAATATTGAAACTCACAGCCCGACATCACCAAAATAAATAAAATGAGGAAAATCTTTTTCCTTATTCCATTTAATGAAGAGAGTTGGGAGATATCAGGTTGCGTGGCATTGCCCAACTTAGATCTAATCAGTTTGGACATAGCCTTCAATTCACTCTCAAGCCGAAAGCTTTTCCCCTAGCCTGCCAGGAAAGCAATTATTAACCTAGCTTGATTGAGATAAATTACTGCCAACGACCAAGTTGAAGAAAGCTTTTCTGAAGCTGCAACCTCTCTGTTAAGATACAGTGACCTAGATTTCAAAACGTGCCTTAATTTACAGGATTTTAGCCAAGATAGAGAAAGTCATGAAACGTAGACTATTTTTGGGTAATGCTGCTATTGGTGCCGCTAGTGCTGTATCCCTTGCTTCCTGTAGACCAACCAGTACAGGACCAGCTACTCAAGCCGATAGTTTGCCCAACTTCAGATGGCGCATGACCACTAGTTGGCCTAAGTCCCTAGATACCATTTTTGGGGGAGCCGAGACTGTATGTAAACGGGTTGGTGAAATGACTAATGGGCGTTTTACCATCACTCCCTATGCAGCGGGTGAAATTGTCGGTGGACTAGAAGTTCTCGATGCAGTTCAACAAGGAACCGTGGAATGTGGTCACACTGCCAGCTATTACTATATTGGCAAAAACCCGGCTTTAGCTTTTGGCACCAGTATGCCTTTTGGCTTAAACGCCCAGCAGCAAAATGCCTGGTTGTACCATGGTGGTGGCTTAGAAGCAATGCAGAAAGTTTATGCTGACTTTAACGTTATTAACTTTCCTGCGGGTAACACTGGTGTGCAGATGGGAGGCTGGTTCAAAAGGGAAATTAAATCTGTCTCTGACTTGCAAGGCTTAAAGATGCGCATCCCTGGTTTGGGAGGCCAAGTAATGTCCCGTTTAGGTGTCAATGCTCAAAATTTACCTGGTGGAGAGATTTTCTTAGCTTTAGAGAGGGGAGCAATTGACGCAACGGAATGGGTCGGACCCTACGATGATGAGAAACTAGGCTTAAATAAAGCAGCACAGTTCTACTACTATCCCGGCTGGTGGGAACCAGGGCCAACCCTTGAAGTGCAGGTAAACAAGTCTGCCTGGGATAAATTGCCCCAGGAGTATCAGGAAATCTTTAAAACTGCGGCAATAGAAGCAAATCTGAATATGCTTTCTCAATATGAAGCCTTGAACCGAGAAGCATTACCACGCCTAGTTGCCAGTGGCACCAAGCTTACCCCCTACTCTCAAGAAATTTTGCAAGCTGCTCAAAAGGCATCCTTTGAACTGTATGAAGAAAATGCAGGGAAAGACTCCAGCTTTAAAGAAGTTTATGAACAGTGGAAGCAATTTCGAGAGCAAATCTATCAGTGGAGTAGCCTCAATGAACTGAGCTTTGCTAATTTTTCCTTTGAAAGCAAGTGAAATAGAAAATCGAAAATTGTCAATAGTTAA
This sequence comes from Coleofasciculaceae cyanobacterium, assembly GCA_049683475.1. Classification (GTDB taxonomy): domain Bacteria; phylum Cyanobacteriota; class Cyanobacteriia; order Cyanobacteriales; family Coleofasciculaceae; genus JBAUJE01. The sequence goes on from JBAUJE010000488.1 coordinate 5,065, forward strand.
TTGTTTATCTCCCCCATCTCCCTCATCTCCCCCATCTCCCCCATCTCCCTCAT
>JBAUJE010000489.1:0-11911 GCA_049683475.1 Coleofasciculaceae cyanobacterium
CCAATAAGAACCCAGATGCTGTAGGAGAAGCCGTACAATTATGTTTGTTCGACTTATCCGAGAGCTGGGGAGAGTTGGATTAACTTATGGAACCCCCTGCCCTTCTAGGCATGGGGTGATCTCAGAGAAAAACTAACCCGGATGGCAGAAATTTTGCTAAGTTTACGGATAAGTGAAACTTTTGTCTGATTAATGTAGTGGTGCGATAAAAGAGGCAATCTACTGCTAAATCTAAATCTTTGGTGAAGTTCGCCCAGTTGAGAGCCAAAGTTTGTGGTTTGCTAGAAATTATTCGGGTTTAAAAAAAGATTATGAATAAACGTCACAGCTTCGAGATTCTCGAATACCTCTCCCTAGCTGGTTTTATCTTGACCAGTTTTGTAGCAACACAGACCCAGCAGTGGGGTTATGCAGCAGTTCCTTTGACCATAACCATTCTGGCAAATATTGCTAATCGACAACGGCTAAGTCAGCAGAATCAGCAGCAAAACGAAGCCGTCATTTCCCAGGCTAATCAAATTATTGAATCCATTAACCAAAAAGTAAATCAACTCAACAGTGCTACTAAACATGTCGATAGCCGTACCCAAGAGCAAGTTGCTCAAGTTAAAGAATTAAATCGCCAGCAAAATGAATCTAGCTTTAACCAAGTGCAGCAAATGGTTGAGCCAATCCAAGATAAAGTAACTCAACTCAAAAGTGCCACCCACCAAGTTGATAGTCGCACCCAAGAGCAAGTTGCTCAAGTTAAAGAATTAAACCGTCAACAAAACGAATCCGGCTTTAGCCAAATGCAGCAAATGGTTGAGCCAATCCAAGATAAAGTAACACAACTCAAAAGCGCCACCCACCAAGTTGATAGTCGCACCCAAGAGCAAATTGCTCAAGTTAAAGAATTAAATCGTCAACAAAATGAATCTGGCTTAGCTCAGGTTAACCAACTAATTGAACCTATTAACGAACGCCTAGCTCAACTCAAGATTGCCACACAACAGTTAGAAAAGAATACCCAAGAGCAAATTAATCAAGTAAAAGAATTAAATCACCAACACAACGAATCTAGTTTTGCTCAACTCCTTCAACTAATTGAGCCAATTAACGAACGTCTCACTCAACTCAAGCAACAAAATAAACCCCTTGATAGCCAAGCTCAGATACAAATTGAGCAATTAGAAAAGTCTAACCGACAACAAGAAGTGGCGATCGCACAACTACACCAAACCCTTGAACCTCTCAACCAGCTAGTATCTCAGCTCAAACTACAAACCCAAAAAACTGACCAGCGCACTCAAGATAAAATTTCTCAGTTAGAGCAATTAAATCAGCAACAAAGCGAGGTTTTAATACAAAAAATCAATCAACTAGTTGAACCAATTAACCAGCAACTCACTCAACTCCAACAACACAGCCAAAAGGTTAACCAGCAAACCCAAAAGCACATTGAATACTTAGAAAACCGCAACCAGATACAAATTGAGCAACTAGAGAAGTCCAGCCACCAACAAGAAGCAGCGATCGCACAACTACACCAAACCCTTGAACCTCTCAACCAGCTAGTATCTCAGCTCAAGCTACAAACCCAAAAGATCGACCAGCGCACTCAAGATAAAATTTCTCACTTAGAGCAATTAAATCGCCAGCAAAGCGAGGCTTTAATACAAAAAATCAACCAACTAGTTGAACCAATTAACCAACAACTCACTCAAATCGGTCAACATAGTCAAAAGGTTAATAAGCAAACCCAAGAGCAAATTGAACAATTAAAACAATCCAGCAACCAACAAGAAGCTGCCATTTTCCAGCTACAGCGAGAACTCCAAGCCTTGCAGCCAATTTTGTCTCAAGTTGAGCAGTTGAACTTAACTCCCCAGGGAAAGCCAATTAACCTGACTCAGAAGGAATACCAGGTTGTAACTAATAGTGTTTCACTGAGGTAAGTTAAGATACCTCTTGCAAAAGTATTTTTGCAATACTGTTTATATCAATTCTTGTCCCCTGTCCCCTATTCCCTGTTCCCTATTCCCTGTTCCCTGTTCCCTGTTCCCTGTTCCCTGTTTCCTATTCCCTAAGAAAGAAAAAACGCAAGTCTAAATACCTCTTTCAGGTCATGCCCTTTCAGCTTGTATTGCCTTAGGATAAAGAAAAGCAGTAAAACGATTAAGCTAATTGCTTGAGCAGAAACAGCGCAAGTAATTGGGGTCAGACAAAAAAACTATCTTCACAAATAAAAGTCATGGCAGTTCTTGCAACCCTCTACCTGTTAGTAGCAATCTGGTTCTTCGTTGATTGGCTTCAAGCTTTCCAAAAAGACACCTACTTATCTCCTGAAGAGAAAAGCTTTTCTCTAAAACTACTGGTATTAGCGACTATCTTCTGGCCAGTGGTAGCCCCTATTTCCTTCGCCTCGAAACTAATTAATCCCTCCACCAAGAGTCGCCGCACGACAACAAGCTCCAGAAATAAATCAATCCAGCCTATCAACAGAGAGTTAGCAATGTACCAACGCTACTTCTATTAAACAAACAAACACTCAATCTCATCCGTTGATTTGACTACATGCATACCAGCCTCAGCAAATCTCTGAAAAGCTTCATCTGCCTGTTTGGTATAATCAACTACACCTGGTACAACTACCGGAGAGGTACAATCTTCTAGCAGATATACTTTTTGGGCAAGACTCCCATCTTGTTGCTCAATTTCATTCAGCAAATCCGAAACCGTCCAAGCAAGACAGTGGCTTTTAGCCTGGCCTGCCACTATTAAGAAATCAAACTCTAACAGATAGTTAATCAAGGCAGTTTTCTTCTGGGCAATAGGTTCCCCCTCAGCATCTTCTAAAACTTCAGGACTCAGAACAGAATAATTCTCAGTCAGGGGATTATCGCCCTTAAGCTCATAGTGTATTTGACTGTTACGAGCAATGCAGTGGAAAAACAAAGCTTCTTCAACAGCGGAAACCAGAGCATGACCAATACCCCCCAACATAGAATGGTAAGGCCAAATAGTCAGAGGATATTTGCTATCAATGTTGAGCTGCCTAACGTAGTGTAGAGCATAGTTTTGCAAAGCTTGGTAATCCCCTTTACCAACACTACCCACCATCGCCGGATTAACTTGCCAAACCCCTCGCTCTACATCTTCTAGGGAAATAGCACTCATTACGGCTGGATGTTCGCCAACTGCATTAATCCAAAAGATAGGATGGAAAACCTGCATTGCCTGATGAGTATCCATAGTAGGCACAATCGTGCTAATTATACCCAGATGACGATAGATAAACTCACACAGTCGTACATTATCTTCCACCGCTCCCAGACCGGATTGACCAGCAACAAATAGTTCAAAATCAGGAAGGCAGAAAGTATTTTGCACATCAATCAGCAATAAGCAAATACGCGTTTTATCCTCTGCTGCTGATTTGATTTGGTATTTTTTCGCCCAGTCGCGTGCTTGACTGGCTCTTTCTTGATAAGGTACTCGCCAGACTTCTCCCACCTTAGCTGTATCAAAGTGAGAGGGAATTGGTAATTGCTTGATGGTTTTCATATCATTAGGACTGACACGGAGACGGGGAGATGGGGAGACACGGAGACGGGGAGACGGGGAGATTTTTTTATTATGGTTGACTGGCCAGAAATCATATCAGCAGACAAGGGGGACAAGGAGAAATTGAGAAAACCAGAATCTTTAAAAAACCTCTCCCCCATCTCCCCCATCTCCCCCATCTCCCCCATCTCCCTCTAACTATAAATCCAAACCAACAATGCTCAGTTGTGGTGGGTACTCTACCGTAAACTGATAATATAACTCCTGTTGGGAGTGAGGTTCTAAACGAACAGACCATTGAACAAAATCCTTGTCACTCTTTTCTTTGGGAGGATTGGTCTGGTTTAAACGCACCTGAATTTGCTCTTGGCGGCTGACTGGTAGCTGCTCAATTAACTTCAGCTGAGCAGAACACGCTAATAAATTAGTAACTACCAACTGGTAAGCGTAAATTTCTTTATTTACTTGTTGCTCTACTTGACACTCTATTTGGCGCTCTGTCAAATGGCGCTCAATCTTTAGTCTTTCCTCAAGACCTAAGTTAAGCTGAAATTCCCGACCAAGACCAACTTTTCCTAGCTCAGTTGTTCCCAGGAAAGTATTATCGCGGAAGACATTTGCCTTTCCCGGTAGTAAGGTGACTCCGTTCAAGGGATTATTAATTGTCACCTGAAGGTAAGCCGAATTAATTAACCTTGGCCAAGCAACATACTGAACAGAGCAGAAGTAATCTTCTTGCCGGATGCTAGTTTTGTGAGTGATACCATCACTAGCAATATTAACTAAACCACTGACTTCAAAGGTAAGGATACCCCCTTGTTTACAAAGTTCGGCAGCGACAATTTCCGCCCTCAGTAGCTCCGTTGAACCAGCTTCTATTAGCTTTTCTGATGTAGGAGTTGTTCCGGGAAAAGGCATAGTCTCCGGTCTTCTGCGGGTTAGTACAGTTTCAGATTGGAACCAACTATTTGCCTGCTGCTCTCGCTTGTCTTTATCATGCAACTCTATATACCAGGTCGGTAACTTGGGTAACTCTTTGCCTATTTCAGGTTGAGCAGTTGCTAGAGTTAGCATTATGTCTTGCCAATCCTCACCAGTGCTTTGCTTAATCTGTGCTAAGTAGCTGAGATTGATTTTTTTGCCGCTGGTATTTAAGCGTAAGTCATAAATAGGCTCCCAGCTAGCTCCCTTAACTAGATAAGATAGCTCTATGCCCAATTCACAGAATTCTGAAGCTTCTACTGTGATTATGACGTTATAGCTTTGGTAAGTGCGGCAAGTAGAAAGCTCTTGTTGCTTCTGGCGGAGTTGCTGCAATTGCTTTTCGAGTTGTTTTTGTTCTCTGTCGTGATGAGCGATCGCGTTAGAAAAGGCGAGGTACTGCTGCTCAACAAATTCTAATAGTTCCTTAATTTTTCTGAGATTAAGTGGTTCAGAATTAGGAGAGCTACTTAAGCGTTCTAAGTACTGATTGCTGAGGTCTTTGACAAAATTGCGTTGCAGATTATATAGGATCAACTTGTCATGCAAACAGCGCTTTTTTTCCTCTAGTTGGCTGATTTTTTCATTGAGAGGGGCTAGTTCTAGAGAAACTGGCTCATTGGTAAACTTGCGTTCTATTCTTACCTCTAATAGTCTTGCGCTTGCCGTACCTATAATTGATGCCCGTACTGACTCACTTAAAATCCCCCCTGGCAATTGAGCAATCACCAGTTCCTGTTCAAGTTCCTTTAGTTGAACGACACCCTTACGCCTTACTAGAGCTTGATTACTATACACCGTAACCTCACTAATACGGGTGTCTAAATTTTTTCTCATCGCTTGCTCGTTTCTAACTTTTAGAGAGGAACTAATTTAGATAGGATAGGAGAAATACTTTGAGACGTAGCATGCTACGTCTCTTCAGTTAATGCCAAATAATCTTTTTTACTATCATTAAATTAAATAAACACCCTGATATATTTGTTGTAATAGCTTAATCTGCTTAGTTTGGCAAGGGAGCAATTTCAGCCAAATCTAGAATTTGAGGAATTAAGTCTTCTCGCTTTACTGCCATCATGTGAACACCTTGGCACATTTGCTGAGCTAGCTTGACTTGTTCGGCGGCAATCTTCATTCCTTCTTGCAAAGGTTGCTCAGCCGCTGCTAGTCGGTCAATAATCACTTGAGGAATGTTAACACCTGGAACGTACTTGTTAATGAATTGGGCATTTTTAGCGGATTTCAGCAGAAAAATACCTGCTAAAATGGGTTTATTAGTATCGACCGCAATTTTATCCATAAACTTTTCCAGTCTTTCAAAGTCACTAATCAGCTGGCTCTGAAAAAATTGCGCCCCTGCTTCTAGTTTACGCTCAAACCTACGTTGTAGGCCAGACCAACTTTTAAGCTGAGGGTCTACAGCCGCACCAGCAAATAAGTCTGTGGCTCCATCTGTGAGAGGTTTTTCGTTCAAATCACAGCCGCGATTGAGCTTGGCAATTAGTTGTAGTAAACGTACCGACTCTAGATCAAAAACACTTTTTGCCTGAGGATGATCACCAGCTTTAACCGGATCACCCGTCAAGGCGAGAATGTTGTGAATGCCTAGAGCTTGGGCTCCCATCAAGTCAGCTTGTAAGGCGATTTGGTTGCGATCGCGACAAGCCATTTGGCAGATTGGTTCAATTTCATTTTGCAACAAAATTACTGATGCGGCTAGAGACGACATGCGTAGCACAGCCCTAGAACCGTCGGTAATATTAACTGCATGCACCCTGTTTTTAAGGGTTTGTGCCATCTTTACCATCCTGGTAGGATTACCTCCCTTAGGGGGCGCAACTTCTGCGGTGACTAAAAATTCTCCCGCCTGAGCAGCAGCGCTAAATCTATTCATTTTAAAGGATAAATTGTTATTGATGAACATTAGACTTTCAACAGTCTAACTCTCCAGTAAAGACATAGTATGCTATGGCGTGTCATCAAGTATCATTCTGCAAAAAGACGAGAACCTAGTTCCAAACCTTTTGAACCAAGGCTCATAAAAGGTAATTGGCGGTTAGCATCTTGAGGATTTGGCGTGGGTTGTGGTGTAGGAGAGTTCAAAGAGGCTCGGAATAACCAAAAGCAGATTTTACTCTAGCCAAGGTATCATTCGCGATCGCTTCTGCTTGCTGTCGTCCCTGTCTTAGCACAGACTCCAGATAACCTTGGTCATTTCTCACTTCTTGATATTTCTCTTGAATTGGTCTAAGTGCTTCTATAGTTGTTTCGGCTAGTAGGGGTTTGAATTGTCCCCAACCCATATCCTGACATTCTGCTGCTACCTCTTCTCGGCTCTTACCAGAGAGGAGCATGTATAAAGTCAGTAGATTATTACACTCCGGACGCTCTGGATTACCAAATTCTAAACCCTTAATGGGGTCAGTTTTGCAGCGTTTAATTTTCTTATTGAGAGTATCGGGAGAGTCAAGTAAATTAATTCTACTCATCTCCGAAGGGTCAGATTTTGACATTTTTTTGCTGCCATCTGCCAAGCTCATTACCCGTGCCCCTTCTTTACGGATAATCGGTTCTGGTAGCTTAAGCAATGGTTTTTCTGGAGTAGCAAACTGGTCGTTTACCCGTACAGCTATGTCACGAGCTAGTTCTAGGTGCTGTTTTTGGTCTTCCCCCACCGGCACTTTATCGGCATTGTAAAGTAAGATATCTGCCGCCATCAGTACAGGGTAGTCTAACAGGCCAACGCTAACATTTTCCCCTTGCTTAATGGCTTTTTCCTTAAACTGGATCATCCTTTCTAGCCAGTTGAGGGGGGTAATGCAGTTGAACAGCCAAGTCAGTTCGCTGTGGGCACAGACATGGGATTGCACAAAGATGGTAGAGTCCTCTAAGTCAATCCCGCAAGCCAGGTAAAGAGCTGCGATCTTGTAGGTATCTTCTTTGAGTGTATCTCGGTTGTGAGGGACAGTAATCGCGTGTAGATCGACTACACAGAAAAAATTATCATACTGACTTTGACCTTCAACCCAATTGCGGATTGCCCCTAAATAGTTACCGAGGTGAAGATTGCCTGTTGGTTGAACGCCAGAGAGAACACGCGGCTTACCCATTTACTTTGCTCTAGACTACTCTAATTAATGATATATGTGTCTTTCATCACATTCAGCTAAGATGATATCTTAAGAAATACTAAATATTTGATAGATTACCCATGGCAGAAATTCAGTTTTCCAAAGGTATTGCCGAAGACGTTATACCTGATGTGCGTCTAACCCGTGCTAAAGACGGTAGCAGTGGTACTGCAACCTTTTATTTTGACAAGCCCAAAGCTTTTAGCAAAGACAGTACAGAAGAAGTTACGGGTATGTACATGATCGATGAAGAAGGTGAGATTGTCACCCGTGAGGTCAAAGGTACATTTGTCAACGGTCAACCTGCGGCAATAGAGGCAATTCACATTATGAAGTCCGAAGGAGATTGGGATCGTTTCATGCGCTTCATGGAAAGATATGCCCAAGAACACGATCTAGGTTTTAGTAAGTCTTAACAGATATAGCGTTTCTCCGTTGGATTAGGTGCAAAGACTTGGAAAATGCGGAGATGAGGTGAGTAACTAATCACGCTTGTTAACGCCACTTCACCTCCTGAGCTGATTAGCGAATACTAATCGGTTGAACGGCCTGATCAGAATCTCGCCTTACGAGGACATTTGTCTCTAAAACTTCAATTGCCCGTTTGTATTGGGGGTCATTCTGAGTGGCACGCCAGTCAGGTCGTTCCCTGAGACGTTTCTCCTGTTCGCCAGTCAAATCAATTTTGATATCAGGAGTAATCCCTTTATGGTTAATATCCATACCACTAGGGGGATAGTAACGAGAAATTGTCACCGCTAGACCTGAGCCATCTGAGAGGGAGTGAACAGATTGCACCACCGCTTTACCAAAGGTTTGAGAGCCAATAACTGTGGCTCTTTTATTATCTTTGAGGGCCCCTGTCAGAATCTCGCTAGCACTAGCTGAGTTGCCATCTACTAAAACAGCTAGGGGCAACTGGGTAAGAGCAGTACGGTTAGCAAGGTATTCCTGCTTGCCACCAACTCTGTCTATGGTGCTGACAATCGCCCCATTATCGAGCCACATCCGGGCAATTTCAATACTCGAATAAAGTAACCCGCCAGGGTTGTTCCGCAAATCTAAGACATAGGCATCGACTTTCTCCTGATGCAGCTTCTTGATTGCCTTTTGCATTTGTTCAGCGGCGTGGGAGCTAAATTCGTCTAGGCTGATGTAGCCAACCCGAATCTGACCTTCCTGCTTAAGGGTGTAGTGAACCGAGGGCAATTCAATCTGAGCTCTAGTCAGGCTGATTTCAAAGCGATTATCCCCTTCACGGGAGATTTCTAGAGTTATTGATGATCCTATCTCACCCCGAATTAGCATAGATGCCTCTTCCAAGCTCATCCCCGCAGTCGATTTGCCATCGATTGCCAAAATCCCGTCTCCCGACTTGATCCCAGCCTTAAAAGCCGGCGAATTCTCAATCGGCTCAACTACTGTTAACTTTTTAGTGAGATCGTTGAGTTCGAGGCGAATTCCCACCCCAGATAACTCCCCAGCAGTTTGGTTGGTCAGTGCTTTGTACCTTTCTGGGTCTAAAAAGCGAGTGTAGGGATCAGCTAAAGGTTCTAAAGCTTCACGAATGGCTTTGTAAGCATCCTCCCTAGAAGAATAATCTTTGCTCAGAAGTTCCTGCCTCGTTGCTTGCCAATCAACCTGGTTGAAGTTCTTATCAACGTATTGCTTATTGACAATTTGCCAGACTTCGTCAACAAGGTTTTTAGGACTATCCTCTAGAGCAGCATAAGAGCGACTACTGATGGGTATCAACAGGGATAAAGTTGCTGCTGTCGCAATCGCGCCAGTGAAGAGGAAACCTTTTAGCCAGGGGGAGTTTTTTGAGTATTGATTCATAAAAGACGCTCGAAAGGGGGTTGGCGTAGGATATCTCAGCGGTTAACTTAGACTAGGCAGGCTGGAGTTATAGTCCTTGGGCAGTAGAGCATATCTAAAACTAATATAGACGAGGCTAAGGTTTGAGTGAGTGAAATCAAATTTGACTATTTTTACTGTTGCCTCCCTCTCTATACTACAAACGCCTACGTAATTGGTAACCGGGCATGATATCTAAACTGATTAGAGGCAACTGGGTTAGATGCAAAAATTGGTTTAGGTTCAGGAGAAGGCGAAATCGGCTCTGCTTTTTGCTATGGGGTTTGGGTATCTTCCTCTGTGGCTGTTTACTAGTTAACTCAATCAAGTTGCAGATGGCGGCATCGCAACCGATAGATACGTTCTTTGTCTTAGGGGGTAGTATTACTCGGGAGGTATACGTCGCCGAGTTAGCTAAACAGCACCCTTCAACCAGGATTTTGATTTCGAGTGGTTCGCAAGAACCTTGCATACTAAAGATTTTTCAGCAGAAGCAAGCTCCCATCCGCCAGGTTTGGCTAGAAAACTGTGCTGATTCGACTTTTGATAATTTTTATTTTAATATCCCAATCCTGCGTCGGTGGGGTGTTCGTAAAGTTAAATTAATTACTTCCCCTACTCATTTACCGCGAGCCAAGTGGATGGCACAAATACTCTTTGGTTCTCAGGGGATTTGGGTAGAGACTGATACTGTCAAGGAGCAAGGAATTCCCGGTAACCAGGAATCCTCTCTTAAAACTGGACTTGATCTCACTCGCAGTTTAGCTTGGGCTGTAGTTAGTCAGTTTATTGAACCACAGTGTTCTAAGTTAGTTTCCTTGGAGTCGGTACATTTGGAAGATTGGCGCGAATCGGATTTCAGGTGTGAAAATCAATGGTGGTTGAAGCTTTAGAAGTGGGGAGTCGGGAGTCGGGGAAGGTAAGGTGATGAGCTGATAAGGGAGAGGTTTTGTTGAATTAGCAATTTTCTATTGCTGGTACCGAGATAGCATTTGAACCCACATTCGGCACCCTCCAAGGAAGAAACTCGAAGTGAATCAACAAGAAATTCGGATTGGGAAAATTAATTTTTTGAACCTGAAGGGACAGTTCTGGTCAAAAGCATAGTCACTTTAGCCGGCTGGACTTAGTTATAATATTAAGATTATTTAGTAGGAAAGTTGAGCTTTGCAAGTTTTGATAAAAGGATTTAGTAGTAAAGCATTGACCCTTGTTTTTTCTGTATTTTTGCTATTATTTATTACTGGTTGTCCTGCTTGGCTTGTTAATAGGTGGTGGCAGGTTTACTTTACCACTCCAGGTAGTGAGGAAAACCAAATACCAGATAAGTTAGTTCAACTAATTGAGAAATCACAGAGTTCTATTCATATCGCTGCTTTTGAATTTAATCTTGACTCTATTGCCGAGGCTCTAATTGAAGCTAAACAGCGTGGTGTTGATGTCAAGTGGGTAACGGATGATGAGCATGGTTTAGCTGCTGATCGAGATAAAGGTCACGGTCAATTTGCCAGACTTAGGAAAGCGAAAATTCAAATTAAAAATGATGCTCGTGCTGGCTTGATGCACAATAAGTTTGTAATTATTGACTCTCAAACTGTTTGGACTGGTTCAACTAACCTAACTGTTAACGGCACCCAACGCAACAATAATAATGTTATTGTCCTGCGATCGCCGGAAGTTGCGGCTATCTACGAGAGAGAATTTCAGGAAATGTGGAGTGGCAAGTTTGGCAAGAGTTCTCCTTCAACTGTTTCTCAACAAAAAGTAATTGTTAATGGCACTCCTATCTCCGTATTATTTGGGGCAGAAGATGAGGTGGCAGACGCTCTAACGGAGCTAATTAATAATACGAAAAGCGACGTAACATTTATGAGCTTTTCTTTTACCCATGACGGGATGGGCAAAGCAATGTTAGCAAAAGCTAACCAAGGAGTCAGGGTTCAAGGTATTTTTGAAACTAGAGGTAGTCAAACCCAGTATAGTGAACTGCCCCGTCTGTTTTGCCAAGGAATTCCGGTTCGCCAGGATGGAAACCCCAGAACACTACATCATAAAGTAATTGTCCTAGATAAACAGACAGTAATTACAGGCTCTTTTAATTTTTCTAACAACGCTGATCAGAAAAATGATGAAAACGTGGTAATTCTGGAAAATCCTGTAATTGCTAAACTCTATATTCAGGAGTTTGAACGTCGTTGGGAATAAGGAAAGCGTCCAGATAGAGATCAGTTAAATTGCCGTTAGGGTCAAGATTGATATTGGAAGATAGAAATTGATAAATGTCTCAACGACGAGGATTTCTACGGCGATAATCCCAAGGCATTTCTAAATTAGGCTGGCTCCAAAATTGCAGACGGTATGTACGAGCATTTGCTTCTGCTTGTAAATATCTGTCT
>JBAUJE010000490.1:0-4126 GCA_049683475.1 Coleofasciculaceae cyanobacterium
CTGTTTAGTATTAGCATTAGCATTGTCAACTAAACCCTTAGCTTTGATTTGGGCTTTGCTGGTATCTCTTCTAGGATCGACATCCCCGTAGCTGCTCTTATCTTTTCCACCTTGGTAGAGGGATTTGACATCACTGTCGGGAACTTCCCCTTTGATTCCATTACCTGTACTGGCTGAGACTCCACTGCAAGCTGTACTCACAAACAGCAAGATGCCAGCTAGAAAAACCGTTAATACTTGAGCCAGCCGAATACTTTTCAACCAAGCGATTATTCTGTTCATACAGTTTTTGACTCCTAAATTTAGGGAAAATTTTTTGCATATAGCTTTAGAAGCTTACCTAGATAAGTACAAAAATAACCTCTAGCAAAGGGAACATTCTGGGTGCTTCTGAAAACAGCTATGATCTAACTAGAGAGGGAGTGCTAAGTGTAGGCAACTAGTGCCTTGGGACAAAAAGTTGCACAAATCTAGGTTAACACCATCAGTTAAACACAGCTGGTGACTGTTTACTGGGCTGAATTCTCTAACGACATAGCACAGCAGTCAGGGAGAAAGGTGGAAATGCCTGAGCAGAGAATCATTACTCTCCTGAGCGACTTTGGGTTGAGGGATGTGTATGTAGGTGTGATGAAGGGTGTCATCGCCCAAATCAACTCAGCTTTGACTATAGTGGATCTTACCCATCAAATCCCAGCTCAAAATGTTGCGGCGGCGAGGTTTTGTCTGATGAACGCCTATTCCTACTTTCCCCTAGGAACAGTACATATAGCGGTAGTTGATCCGGGAGTGGGAAGCAGCAGAAAAGCGATCGCGCTTCAAGTTGAAGGGGGTTTCCTGGTAGGGCCAGATAATGGCTTATTCGGCGGCGTTTTGAATAATACCCCCGTATTGGCAGCAGTTGAGCTGACTAACCCAGCATACTGGCGCACATCGTCACCAAGTACTACTTTTCATGGTAGAGATATCTTCGCCAGTGTAGGTGCACACCTTGCTAGTGATGTCGCTATAGAAGAAGTCGGAAATTTGATTGAGCCAATAAGCTTAGTTCAACTGGCGATACCAGAAAAGACAGCAGCAGCTGAACGTCTCTCTGGTTGTGTGCAGTATGTTGATCATTTTGGCAACCTAGTTACCAATATCCCAGCGGCTGAGGTGGAGGGAGAAAGTTGGTCAGTTGTCGCTGCTGAGAGAATTATTCCGGCGAGTAAAACTTACAGTGAGCGAGCTTGGGGAGAAGTCGTGGCTTTAATCGGTAGTCACGGCTGGGTAGAAATTGCAGTTAACGGTGGTAGCGCTCAATCTCAATTGCAGTTGGATTGGGGTACTCCGGTAGAAGTAGTGCTAACTAGAGAGGAGAAAGGCTAAAGTTGAGGAGAAATCTGTGCCTTGTTCAGGGAAAATTGGAAAAAAAACAACAATCAATGATAAGCAATCAAAAATCAATAATAAATCTCCCGAATTCAGAGTAGGGATGGGCTAAATTTTTAGCATCTGTTATTTAGAAGAAAGGATAGGTTATGACTTTACAAGGACAGTGGGAATCAGAGGTTTATCAGGGTCAATTTGGCGAATTCACAATTACCAATGGCGATCGCAAAGGTGTTCTTGTCTACCGCACTAGTTTGCTGATAGCCGCCTCATGCTTTGCTACAGGGAGTTGGTTAGTTTTATCACAGGCTGAAAATCCTTTCATATTCAATTTACTAACTCCTCTTTATGGCGTGTTTTGTTTGGCACTAGGGGTTAGTTTAGTAACTATTCATATTTATCTTGCTCCCCTACACAGAACACTCCAACTTTTTTGGGGTATTGGTAGCATTGCAGCAATAGTATTGAGTCTACAAAGTGAAGAACCTCTTCCCTTAACCGTTTACAACAACCCTAGTACTATCTTTGCCATCGGTTTTACTTTTGCCGCTTTGACAGGGATTTACTTTAAGGAAGCTTTTTGCTTCAACCGTCTTGAAACTAAGTTTCTTACACCCCTAGTACCTATACTTTTACTAGGGCATCTAGCTGGTGTCTTACCGCTCTTTACTGAACAGCTACTGCTAGGAATCTGGGCAGTTTTGTTCATGGTTTTTGCTTTGCGCAAGCTAGTACAAGAGATTCCCGCTGACATCGGTGATAAGTCCGTTTTTTCTTATCTTAAAGAAAAGCAATCAGCTAATTCGCCGGTAGGTTAAATACATCTAGGTGTTTTATGATCAGAGGTGGCACTACTGCAACAACAATTAGTAGAAAATTTCTATGGGTATCATAATTTTTACCAGTTGCCTATTAGCTGAACTTCAGCCAGTGCCACTACCTTCACAAACTCTTTTTAAGTCCGGGACAATACAACACATTACCCTAGTTTCCCATCAGCCTTTCACTTTACCTTTTGATTCGGTAGAAGTGTTGGGACGCTCTTTGGGAGAAATGATTGAGCGTAAATGCCGAGAAGTACCGACAGGCGTTGGTGTACCAGCATTTCAGCCTGGAATAGGGAAAAGCCATGTTACTCAGGTATTGGGTTCTCCTTCGGGGACTTCATCGGGTTATTGGCCCAATACCCGTGCTGCCTTTTATGAACTAATACCTGATCAAGTGAGTCTAGGCTTTCTGTTTGATAAAAACTCAGAGTTAATTCGTCAAACAGAGGCCTCTTTTACTGCTACCGTTGATGCTAATACTGTTCTGCTCACCTTAAATGGCATGTTGGGTTGCCAGCTTAACGAGGAAATTAAAGATGGTCTGCAACAGGTCTGGCACGGTAAATCTCCCCAATATAATTTTAGAATTCAAACCCTCAAAGGTGTGATTGAAAAACATAAGGATAATCGTCTCTATATCGGTATTTGGGAGGCAGATTTACACTAGTTAAAAATCGTTTATCTACCCTGTTCTCAAGTCATCTCGATTTTGGATTTTGGATTTTACTCCTAGAAAATATTAATAATGCATTTAGTCAATCGGCAAGAACAGTGGGTGCTGACTTTTCAAGGGTGGCTAGTTACCATTGTATTTGTTATTGCTTGTGGTTTATTTGTGCTGACTAGTATTCACCAGTTTCTTGCTCCTAATTCTCCCCTTGAAGCAGATGTTTTAGTGGTTGAAGGATGGATGCCAGACCATGCCATTAAACAAGCAATTAGAGAATTTGAAAATGGTGGTTATCAAAAGCTAATTACCACAGGATTACCTTTATCTAAAGGATATTATCTAGCTCAATATAAGAATTCTGCTGAACTTTCGGCAGCGACTTTAGTTACTCTTGGTTTTAACCCAGATAAATTAGTAGCTGTTCCTGGGCCAGAGGTGATGAGAAATCGTACTTTTGCCTCGGCTCAAGCTCTCCGTCAGTGGATAGATAAATCAGACTTGAAGATTCAATCAATTAATCTTTATAGCTTGGATGTCCATACTCGTAGAAGTTGGCTGGTTTTCCGGAAAGTACTAGCGCCTGATATTAAAGTCGGTGTGATTGCTGTTCAACCTCTTACCTATGAGCCAAAACGCTGGTGGATTTATAGTGAAGGGGTCAGGTCAATTATTGGGGAAACAATTGCTTATATTTATGCTCGCTTTGTTGATTGGAGATCTTGATTTCTACCCTGCTTGAAAGTCCAGGTAGAAGTCGCAGATAGGAAATTACTTGGTGAGTTGGGAAATGTAATTGGGTTTCCATCCCCGTTGAGGGGAAGTAATTACTGCCCCCTAAATCCCCCAGAGTCACAATCTTGTCTAGAGGAATCATATAGTGTTTCCATCCCCGTTGAGGGGAGTTAGTTGGTAAAGTATTCGAGGCAAACTCGACCGAACTGCTAGAGACTTTAGTTTCCATCCCCGTTGAGGGGAGTTAGTTGGTAAAGACGTTGGTCGTAATGGTGCTTCTTTGAGCATCACAAAGTTTCCATCCCCGTTGAGGGGAGTTAGTTGGTAAAGAGTTCACTTTTGAAACCCTTACCAGGAGAGGGTTTGAGATACCCCAATCGACACACCTCTAAAAAATGTCAAAAACTTTTCAAAAAATTGCCGATTTCGTAGCCTGGAAACCTTACTGGGTAAGCCATCGACACACCTCGACGAAGTTATGCGGTTTTCAAGGTTCTGGCGAGGTGTGTCGATTTACTCAACACGG
>JBAUJE010000491.1:0-1633 GCA_049683475.1 Coleofasciculaceae cyanobacterium
TGTATCGGTTGGCGCCACACTCGCGACGGATTCATCGGCCGGATCATTGGCGCTGCAGTCTGCGCCAGCGAAGACAATACAGACGCCAATGAGCGGCACACGCAACAGCAGATACATGGATTGAAAAGACATTGTTTTCGAGGACCTCTATGGTGCGTTCGGTTTGAGCCACTAGCCTGTCGGCCAGCATTGTTGTGAATGTTAACGTCTGTCTTTGCCAAATACGAACGTCTATCGCAACCGCAGCCCCGTGCAAGCCAGCGCAGACGCACAAATACCGCTAGACTGGTGTAATGAGGCATTTTCACGGTTTGCTGTTGGTGTTAACGCTTGCGTTGATCTTCATTGGCGCTCACGCTACAACACCGCCAGTTTCGCAGGCAATTCAGTCACCGGCAGGTGCAGGTGCACGTGCCCCGCATCTGGCCACGACTGATTCGGGCGATATTGTCATGAGCTGGCTTGCGCCCACAGCAACGGGTTTCGCCTTGCACTTTGCCACGTTGCAGGACGGGCAATGGTCAACAGCGAAACTCGTCGCCCGGGGTGATAACTGGTTTATTAACTGGGCGGATTTTCCGTCGGTGGTACCCATCGATGGCGATTTCTGGGCCGCGCACTGGCTAGCCAAACGTGCGGGCGGCAAATATGCCTATGACATCATGATTAGCCTCTCTCTGGATGCCGGCAACAGCTGGCAAACGCCGTTCATGCTGCACGACGACAACACGGCGACCGAGCATGGTTTCGTCACTTTGTTTGCCGCAGACGGCAACGCAGCGGCTATCTGGCTGGATGGTCGCCAGATGTCCGGGCAAGGCCATGGCGCAGGTGAGCACGGCTCATCGGCCGGCGCCATGTCCCTGCGCACTGCGCAAATCACACGTGACGGCCGTATCATGCATGCCAGTGCGCTGGATGTGCGCGTGTGTGACTGCTGTGCAACCGACGTCGCGATTGGTGCAGATGGGCCCATTGCGTTCTATCGCAATCGCAGTGAGAGAGAAGTCCGGGATATCTTTGCGGCTACGCAGCGCGATGGGCAGTGGCTTGCGGGCCAACTGGTCGCGCGCGACAATTGGGTGATCGATGGCTGCCCGGTCAACGGACCTGCAGCAGCCGCCAAGGCCATAGCTGTTGTCGTTGCCTGGTTCAGCGCTGCCAGCGACATGCCGCATGTTCGGCTGGCTCGATCGACAGATGCTGGCAAGTCGTTCCAGACGCCGGTCACGATAGACGATGTTCGTCCGGTTGGGCATGTCGATGTTGTGCTGTTAGATACCGGCGATGCGCTGATCAGCTGGCTCAGAGGCGGTGAACAGGATGGGCAATTGGCAGTGCGCCTGGTAAACCCTGACGGCGCCATCGGGCCGATCGTCAACATCGCCAATGTCAGCGCCAGCCGGGCAACCGGTTTTCCGCAACTGATCAATGCCAAGGAGGCCGTGCTGGTCGCCTGGACAGACCGGTCCTCGAGTCAGTCAACGGTGCGCACAGCACTCATTGATGTGGCTGCACTACAGGCAATCAGCGCGCCAGTGCCTCGGTGATGTGACGCCAGACCGTTGGATTGAACCCCATGCCCAGATGAGTGGCGTTAACTTCGATATGGCTAATATTCGGCCTGTAATGA
>JBAUJE010000492.1:0-7486 GCA_049683475.1 Coleofasciculaceae cyanobacterium
TGGGCTACAAGCCTGTGGCATTGGTGCTGGTGACGAGGTGATTCTGCCCACTAATACTTTTGTGGCTACCTTAATTGGTGTTATTAATGCCGGTGCCACACCCGTTTTAGTCGATTGCGATCCACAAACTGCCTTAATTGACCTCCATGCTGCCCAGCAGGCAATTACTGATAAAACTAAAGCAGTACTCCCCGTACATCTTTACGGTCAAATGGTTTCACCACAAGAGTTATTAACTTTTGCTAATGCCAACAAGCTGATTATCTTTGAAGACGCTGCTCAAGCACACCTCGCCCAACGGGAGGGTTACCGTGCTGGTTCAGTGGGCAAAGCCGCTGCTTTTAGCCTCTACCCCAGTAAGAACCTGGGAGCCTTCGGCGATGGGGGCATGGTAATTACTAGCGATCCTCTCGTAGCTAAAAAATTGCGATCTTTGCGCAACTACGGAGCACCTCGCAAATATTTCCATGCCGATCTAGGCAGAAACAGCAGGCTCGATACCTTACAATCTGCTGTACTCAATGTCAAGTTACCCCATCTCGAAGGCTGGAATCAGCAACGCAATTTAGCAGCAAGGCATTACGACAAACTTCTGCAAAAGCTAGTCAGCCAAGGGATTTTTCCCTTACAAAACCAGAGTGGTGCTGGACATATTTACCATCTTTATGTCGTTCGGGTTAGTGCAGACTGCCCCTTAGAACGACAGACAATCCAAGAAAAACTAGCAGCTGTGGGCATTCAAACTGGTATTCACTACCCAATCCCTTGTCATCTGCAACCAGCTTACGCCTACTTGGGCTACCAGACTGGTGACTTTCCCCATGCAGAAACTCTCGCTGAAGAGATTTTGTCTCTACCCATGTATCCAGGCTTAAGCAATAGTCAAAT
This sequence comes from Coleofasciculaceae cyanobacterium, assembly GCA_049683475.1. Classification (GTDB taxonomy): domain Bacteria; phylum Cyanobacteriota; class Cyanobacteriia; order Cyanobacteriales; family Coleofasciculaceae; genus JBAUJE01. Next base: position 889 of record JBAUJE010000492.1, read on the forward strand.
TGAAGGGGTGATTGACAGTTTAAAAAGCGTACTTAAAACTGCTGCAACTGTTGAGGTTTTGTTGAATTAACAATTTTCAATTCACAATTCACACTACTTAATATGCAATATCGAAGCAAAATTCCGGTGGCAGTTGAGCGTTATCTACTAGATGGTGCAATCATTGCTCTATTAGTAATTCTCTACGCTCCCCTACTAATTCATTGGTACGACGGCTGGCTCAATAAAAATATCACTATTGAGCATGAATACTTTAGCCACGGTTTAATCGGACTACCTTTTGCGGCCTACATTGTTTGGGAAAACCGACAAAAATGGCGTAAGTTAAACAATACAATCCATCCTTTAGGCCTAATCTTGTTAGGATTGGGGGGCATTTTCTATCTATCTAACCAATCAGAACTGGTAAACTTGTCTTTCCCTTTTGTCTTAGCAGGGCTTTGTCTATGGTTAAAGGGATTTCCTGGTCTGAGATTACAAAGTTTTCCCCTTTTACTAGTATTTCTAGCCACACCAACAGCGGTTCCTTACCTAATAGAGCCTTATATTTTACCTTTACAGCGCTTTATTGCCGGAACTGCTGGTTTTATCCTCACTCAGTTTGATTTAGATGTGACAGTGGTAGGCATTAACTTATTTGTTGGTGGACGTATTGTGGAGGTCGCGCCCCACTGTGCAGGCCTCAAGATGCTCTTTACCAGTCTTTATATCGGGCTAATGCTGCTTTACTGGACAGGTGCTTGGTTCTCACGGGGGAAAGTTATTTTACTGTTATCAGGGGCTATATTTGTCAGTATTAGTGCCAATATTATTCGTAATACCTTACTAACTTTCTTTCATGGTACTGGGCAAGATCATGCCTTTGAGTGGTTGCACGAGGGCTGGGGGGGAGATGTTTATTCTGCCTGTATGCTGGGTGCTTTAGTACTACTACTCAATGTTATTGAAAGATATTATCCACGAACTACTTAATCAAGTCTGGAGCAGAGAATTTTCCAATCCTAGTAAACTATGAAATCATTAAATCTGCCCAAGTCCTTACGATTTTCCCTTGTATCTAGAGTCGTTTTACTCGGTTTTTTATTAGTTTTAGTAGGAGTTGGGGCAGTACCCGGTTACTTATCTGGAAACTGGTCTTGGGCAGAACCCCCGCCAGTTACTAACCTCAAGCAACTTAAAGAACTACGCCAGACAGGACTAACTTTGCCAGAGTTACAAACCCTGGAACAACAAACGATAACCTTGGGGGGTCATAAATGGTCATTTCAGGCAATCAAGACTGAAAATCCTAAACCGATCTTGCTATTTTTGCTGCCCCAAAACGGACCTAAATCCCAACCCCAGGTGGAGTGGGTAGATATTGACGGATTTATGAAGCAAAGATTTGGGCAATGGAAGACAGATTCTTATCGAAAAATTCAATTTTCCCGATCATCGACCGTTGTCTCAGAAGCAACAGTGGAGGTAGAAGCCCGCTTCTTTCGCGCTTGGCATCAGCAGCAGACCTTCGCTATATTGCAGTGGTATGCTTGGCAAGAGGGAGGTCATCCGGCTGCCAGCCATTGGTTCTGGGCTGACCAGATTGCTCAGTTACAGCGCCAGCGAGTTCCTTGGGTGGCTGTTTGCTTGCAGATTCCTATTGAACCTTTAGGTGATATTGAAGCATACAGACAAGTTGCTCAATCCCTGGCTAGAATGGTGCAGAATGCTCTAATGAAAGGTGCTTTAGCAAAAAGCTAGGGTATAGCATTTCCGTCTTGCCCTGACAACTTAAGCCAAATAATCCGGATAACTAAAAACTTTGTCTGTAATTAGCTGGTGTATCCCTACATACAAAAGAGATGCACCTGCGTTGAGCGCCCTGATGAATTTGCAATCAGAACAAAACAAACACCAGTCCTTTCCTCGATGGCACAGATGGAGCAAACTTAGCATTGCTAGTTTGTACATGGCAGCCTCGACATTTTCGGGTACAGCCTTGCTGTGGCTTACTCCTAACAGTGTCTCAGCTAATACTGGTACAGGTCAAACTGTAGCAGATTTACCGACTTTGCCACAACCAAGGGAAGACATTGAGGAGCTAAGCTCGCCTACAAGCCCAGGTAATGGTTTGCAGGAAAATCCCCGCCAACTAGTCTTTCCCTCTAGGGAAACTTCGAGTTCAGGTGAGCTGAATTTTCCCGAAGAACCGCCACCCATCGGCTTTCCCGAACAGTTACCAGTACCAAGTTCAACAGATGGGCAATTTAGCCGCTATCGCTTAGGGCCTGGGGATAGCCTTCAAGTTCAAGTACAAGGCTTTCCTGACCTCAGCTTTAACTACGGTATTGATATACAGGGCAATATTGTCGTGCCATTGCTAGGTAAAATTAACGTAGCAGACCGCACGGTCGAAGAGGTTCAAGCAGAAATTAGAATTGGTTTAGATCAATTTATAGTTGATCCGAAAGTCACTGTTGTCGTGTCTGGTTTTCGTCAGGCTGAAGTAACTGTGACAGGGGAAGTCTTTAAACCAGGGTATTACACTCTAAACCCAGGAGCTAAGCTAGACGAAGCTTTACTAGCAGCGGGAGGTGCTACTAATGATGCTGATTTACGAGCAATTGTGGTGCGTCGGCGTTCCCTGGCTCAAGGCTCAATTGCCGAGAGAAAAGTTGACTTGTTCACACCCCTACAAAATGGAGCGAAATTACCGGACTTGCAACTGCAAGATGGTGATGCTGTGATTGTACTAAGGTTAGATTCGGAAAATGTGACCGATTATGACCGCACTCTGGCTTCCCGTTCTAGCTTTGCTCAACCAAACATTAATATCAGAGTCTTGAATTACGCCAACGCAGGAGGGGGAAGAGTTAATAATATTGCTTTGCCCAACGGCAGTAGTTTTGTTGATGCTTTCACCGCGATTAATCCTAATGCTGATGACGCTAACCTGCGTAAAATCGCCTTGATTCGTTTTGATCCAGAACGGGGCAAAGCTGTCGCACAAGAAATAGATGGTAAAGGTGCTTTACTGGGTGATGTTTCCCAAAATGTTCCCCTTCAAAATAATGATGTTATTGTCATTGGGCGTAACTTGATCGCAAAAATTCTTTTCGGACTAAATACTATTACTAGACCCTTTAGAGATTTCCTCGGCTTCAGTGGCTTCCTTGATGAACTTACAGACCAATTTGGCTCAACTAACACTGACGGCAATTAACTATTAGAGAGAATTGGCTGGTTAGCCAGAGGTAGCATTTATGCCAATTCCTTTTTAATCCTTAAATCGCTAGCCTTCTCGCCTACTCACCTATTTCCTGAAACTACTATGGCTCCTACCATTATAAAAAGGTATCTGATCGCTCTTAATCAACACAAGTTGATTGGAATTGCTACTTTCGCCTTAGTTACCGGGATATCGGGTGTAATTGCTATTGGTCAAGAACCACCACCGCCTCCGACGCCGCAATATAAAGCTCAAGGTGTTTTGAGCATTAGTACTGCTCCGAGTATTCTCTCTGAGACAGGGGTGCAGATTAACCAGCAAGGGACACAAATCAAGCCTGAGAACTTGTTGACTGAGGAGGTTGTTCAGCCAGCCTTAGCAGTGTCAGAGGCAAAACCACAAGAGTTTAAGGATAAGCTCAAGCTAGAAGCAGGTGAGACGGACATCAAGCTTGAGTATGAGGATCAAGATCCAATTAAGGCGAAGAAAACCTTAGAAGTGCTGATGCAGAAAATGGTTGCCCATAGTCGTTTGGTCAATACAGCACGATTAAGGGCAATACAAGACTCAATTCAAGAGCGCTTACCCAAGGCAAAAGAGGAACTAACGAGTGCTGAACAGAAACTAGAGCGCTACGTCCGTGTTGAGGGAGCTGAGTTGCTGGCATCTCAAGATGGCTCCCTAGTCGCTTCAATTACTGGTAGCCAACAGCAACAAAGAGACATACAAATCCAGACAGAGGCAATTGAGACTCAAATCAACAGCCTGGTGCGTCGGCTGGGTTTGACTCCAGATCAAGCTTATACTTCTTCTGCCCTCAGTGCTGATCCAATTATCGCTGATCTACGGGCGAAAATTTTGGATGCTGAGACACAGCTAACTATACTTGGTCGTGATTTGCGGCCAGCGCATCCCACGATGGTTGAGTTGCGCGAGGATCTAGATGCCTATGAAAAACTGCTCAGCCAACGTGCTAATGAAGTTATCGGTGGTAATGGCATCGGAGAACCCTTAACGCCAACGAAAATCCGTCAAGATAGTAATCTCGATCCCGTCAGACAGCAATTGGCAAACCAGCTGGTGGCTTTACGAACGCAACAGGAGACACTCAGAAGTCAATTAGCAACCCTCAAGAGAACAGAGGGTGAACTCCGGCAGAAATATCAAAATTTTCCCAATAAGCAGCTTGAACAACGGCGACTAGAACAGGAGTTACAGCGCAAGCAGGAATTCTACAATAAATTACAGGCGGCTTTAGCAGACGCTGAAGCCGCAGAAGCAGAAACGGTAAGCAATCTTAGTGTTGCCCTCGCCGCACAAGTTAGTGACATTACCCCACCAACCCAAGCCCCGGCTAGCCGGGGAGTCATTCTCGGAGGGGGAGTATTCTTCGGTTTAATAGCTGCCGGTGGCTTGATTTTCTTGCTGGCAACTTTGGACAACACCTTCTACACTCCAGGAGAGGTGCGAGAGTTGCTTACTGAGTATGATGTCTCTCTACTGGGAGAACTGCCCCGTGTAGGCTCTGGTTCTCGCCAGAAGGGTGGGACAGGAATTATCAACAAGCCTGATTCTCCTTATTTAGAGTTCTACGAGCTATTCCGTAGTAATCTGCGTCGTTTTGGCAAACAACCATTGAAGGTGGTTTTGATTACTAGTACGGTTGAAGCAGAGGGTAAAACAGTAAGTGCTTATAATTTGGCAATTGCCTCAGCTCAAGCCGGTAAACGCACACTTTTGGTAGAAGCTGATTTTCGTTCCAATTCCTATGCTCATCTGCTTCAAGTTACCCCTGACTCCGATGCTCGTGTTCAACCAATACGTTATTATTCGCCGGTGAGTGGCTGTGTTCGTCTAGTTCCGGACATCGAAAATTTATATATCGTGCCTAGTCCAGGTGCACAAAAACAAGCTGTTGCTATTCTTGAGTCTAGTGAACTGCGGCAGTTTCTCCAAGACGCTCGCACTCGCTTTGACTTTGTTGTTATAGACACTCCTTCTCTTTCCCGTTGCAATGATGCCCGTTTGTTAGAACCCCTAGCTGACGGTATGATACTGGTCACCAGACCAGGTTACACCGAGGGAAATATTTTAAGTACCGCTTTGGAGGAGTTAACCGAAGCTGAGCCTTCATCGCTGTTGGGAGCTGTGATCAATTGTGTAGATAAACCTATCTCAGTGACAGGAATGGGAGAAGTAGGCAGTTATTACGAAGAAGAAATAGAGTACGAAGAGACGGAGGAAGATGATGGTTCTACCACTACAACCGTCACTACCGATGTTACGAGGTCTTAGAATTCAACAAAATTCGCCAGGATTCCCCCACCTCGTAACGAGTAAGCGTTCAGCAAGCGATGTTCAGGTGGGGGAGGAATGGCCCGGCGGCGGAAGTATGTAGCCGTCCAACACCAGGGCTAAATCTTACGACTATGGTAATATGAGGTCATGTCGTAAGCGACAGTGCGGTAATGTTGCAAACTCTAACTGCCAAATTAAAACTAGAAGCCACTTGCGAGCAAAAAGAAATGCTTCGAGTGGCTTCTTTGGCATATCGGGACGCACTAAACTTTACCTCTGAAGTTGCGTACCGAATGGGAAAAACCTCTAACGGCACAAAAATTCAGAAGGAAGTCTACTACACATTGCGGGAGCGGTTTAAGCTCCCGTCACAGATGGCTTGCAACGTCCCCCGTCAAGTGGGAGCGACCTACAAGTCATTGCGAACAAAACTGAAACAAAATGAGGAGGCAATCAAGACAGGTCGCACCAAGAAACGATATAAGGGACTTGATATTCCCCCTAAGTATGTTTGTCGCACCTGCACACTAAACTATCAGCGTGATTACTCATTTGTTAAAGACCAAAAAGTAAGTGTCATTACTCTAAATGGTCGAATCAAGGTGAATTATCAAGGTTACTCCAAGCATCTTGAGATGATTAATTCTGGAGTAGCCAAAATCAAAGCAGCAAAGCTCTGGTACTCGAAACCAACTAAGACTTACTACTTATTGGTAAGCATGGAAGTAGAAGTCGCCGATTTGATGCCAACCGATATTAATCGAGTGATGGGCGTAGATGTTGGACAACGGTTCATTGCCGTTACAGCCGATACCCAGAACAAGACTCAGTTTTTCAGTGGCAAAGAGGTTAGGCATAAGGCTTCTCGTTATCTCAAAGCGAGAAAGTCTTTGCAGCGTAAAGGCACCCGTTCGGCAACCCGTAAATTGGTGGCATTATCCGGAAGGGAGAGACGGTTTATCGCTGATACTAATCACTGCATTGCCAAGCAAGTCGTAACACCTAATGCCTTAATTGGATTGGAGAATTTAACCCACATCCGAGAGCGGACAAAGCCAAACAAGAAAGGTAAAAAAGCTTCCAAAAAGCAGC
>JBAUJE010000493.1:0-10049 GCA_049683475.1 Coleofasciculaceae cyanobacterium
GAGCGTCAACGGGTTAAGGACACCCTAAGTACAGCTGAAGCCAAGTACCGCAGCATCTTTGAAAATGCAGTAGAAGGCATCTTTCAGACCACCGCAGATGGGCGCTACCTCAGTGCCAATCCAGCCTTAGCACGAATTTATGGTTACTCATCAGTGGAGGAACTGCTAAGTTCAATCAATAGTATCTCTAAGCAACTCTATATTGACCCCTCAGTTCGCCATAAATTCATGGCTTTAATGGAGGAAGAGGATGCAGTATCACAGTTTGAGACTGAGGTTTATCGTCGAGACGGTAGTGTGATCTCAATTGTGGAAAATGCCCGTGCTGTACGGGGAAGCGATGGCCAGCTTCTCTATTACGAAGGCTCTGTAGAAGATATTACTGAACGCAAGCGAGCAGAAGAGCGCCTACGGCTGCTAGAGTCAGTGGTGGTTAATGCCAACGATGCGATTATTATCACCGAAGCTGAGCCAGTTGATCAAACTGGTCCGAAGATTATCTATGCCAATGAAGCCTTTACCCGTATAACGGGTTACAGACCAGAAGATGTGATTGGCAAGACACCGCGCATTTTACAAGGACCTTTGACTAGCCGCTCAAAGTTAGATTTGGTGCGCAGCAACCTTTCTAAGTGGGAGCCAATTAGGGTAGAAGTGGTCAACTATCGTAAAGATGGCTCTCCCTTCTGGGTAGAACTCAATATTGTTCCTATTGCCAATGAGCAAGGTTGGTTTACCCACTGGGTTTCAGTGCAACGCGATATTACTGATCGCAAGCAAACAGAACAAGAGCTAAGAGAGAGTAAACAAGCGATCGCTGCCTTATGTAAGATTACGGCTTCTCGCCAACAGAACTTTGACCAACATCTCCAACAACTTTTGGCCATGGGATGCCGGCACTTTGAGCTGGAAATAGGTATTTTGTCTCGCATAATTGAAGAGAATTGCTACGAAGTAGTTGCTGCTCGTTTGTCGAACAAAGCTGAACTTAAAGGTGCTATTTTTGAATTTGAGCAGATTGATAGCCAAGAAACTCTACGTGAGAAAGGCTCAGTTTACTTTAAGGCAACCGACATCCCTTGTCGCAGGGAGTTCCAACTAGAAGCTTACATTAGTGCGTCAGTAGTAGTAAACGGAGAAGTTTATGGCATTCTCAACTTTTGTAGTACCAAAGAGCGCTCCCAACCATTTACAGCACTAGATAGAGAACTCTTAAAACTAATGGCTCAATGGATTGGGGGAGAAATTGAACGGCAACGAGCGGCTGAAGATTTGGCAAAAGCTCGTGATCAGGCCTTAGAAGCCACCCGTACCAAGAGTGAGTTCCTAGCAAGTATGAGCCACGAGATTCGCACTCCCATGAATGCTGTAATTGGTATGACTGGCCTGCTCTTAGATACTAAGTTGACACCTCAGCAACGACAGTTCACAGAGACTGTACGCAATAGTGGTGATGGTCTCTTAACTATCATTAATGACATTCTTGACTTCTCTAAAATCGAGTCAGGCAAGATGGATTTGGAGGAACAACCTTTTGAATTATACACCTGTGTCGAGGAATGCCTAGATCTGCTAGCAACCAAAGCAGCAGAGAAGAATTTGGAGTTAGCCTGTCTTTTTGAACCACTAGTCCCTAGTTTAGTGGTAGGGGACGTTACCAGACTTCGTCAAATCTTGGTCAACTTGCTGGGTAATGCGATTAAATTTACACAGACAGGGGAAGTCACAGTTGAAGTAAAGGCAGAGGGATTAAACTTAGAAAGCTCCAATCAGTCACCTCAAAAACAAACTGCCAACCTCTATGAAATTCAGTTTGCTGTTAAAGATACTGGCATTGGCATTCCAGAAGATCGACTAGATCGTCTCTTCAAGTCTTTCTCTCAGGTAGATTCTTCCACCTCTCGCAAATATGGTGGCACAGGTCTAGGTTTAGCAATTAGCAAACGTCTGTGTGAAATGATGGGGGGCAAGATGTGGGTTGAGTCTCAAGTTGGGGTCGGCTCTACCTTTTATTTCACAGTAGTTGTCTCTTCGCCTGCTGAGGAACTTCAGGAGAAGCTAATAACTAGAATGCCTCAGTTAACTGGCCAGCAGCTACTTATCGTAGACGATAACGCTACTAACCGACAAATTCTCACCTTGCAAGCCTCTTCTTGGGGTATGGTGACAACAACGGCAGAATCAGGTTGTGAGGCTCTTGCCAAACTCGCAGCAGGAGAAGAATTTGATGTGGCAATTCTCGACATGCAGATGCCGGAAATGGACGGTTTAGCTTTGGCCGCAGCACTGCGAAAACAGCCTAATGGCCAAAAATTACCTCTAGTGATGTTGACATCAATGGGCAAGCCAGAAGCTAGAAGCGAAACGGCTGAAGTAGACTTCGCAGCTTTTTTAAGCAAACCCATCAAGCAATCTCAGCTTTATAACGTTTTAGTCCACGTCCTCGGAGGCAAGCCGCTTCAAGTCGAACGTTCACAACCAAAGAAGCTGCAACTTGACCCCCAGATGGCTCAACGGCTGCCATTAAGGATTTTAGTAGCCGAGGACAATATGGTCAACCAGCAGTTGGCTTTGCAGTTGTTACAAAAAATGGGTTATCGGGCTGATATTGCTGGTAATGGATTGGAAGTAATCGAGGCCTTACATCGTCAGTCCTATGATGTGGTGTTTATGGATGTACACATGCCCGAAATGGATGGTTTGGCAGCAACGAAATGCATTTGCCAGCAATGGTCATCAGCTGTACGTCCCAAAATTATTGCTATGACGGCAAATGCTATGCAAGGAGATCGAGAGAAGTGCATTAAAGCTGGAATGGATGATTATGTGAGTAAGCCAATTAAGGTTCAGGAGTTGGTAAGGGCCTTGTCTGAATGTCAGGAAACTTCTTTTAAAGGAACTCTTAATGGGAAACTCTCATCAGTTAACGCCCAAGAGAATTTAGAACCAGTTCTGGCAAGAGCAATTGATACTGATGTCTTGCTTTCCTTGAGAGAGATGATGGGGGATAGTGCTGATGAATTCCTCAGTTGCCTGATTGATACTTACCTAGAAGATACTCCCTCTCTTATTTCTCAGATGAGTAAAGCGATCGCCGCTCAAGAACCGGAAGCAATGCAAAGGGCTGCCCATACTTTGAAATCAAGCAGTGCTTCTTTAGGAGCGATTAGTTTATCTCAACTTTGTCAGGAGCTAGAAACAATGGGTGCATCTCAAATCATAATCGGAGCCAACCAGATTATGTCACAACTCGAAGCTGAATACGAAAAAGTAAAAGTTGCACTTCTTTTAGAGTGTCAAGGAGCAAAAAATGATTAGTTATGGCGAGAAAAGCACCCCCTTAATTCTAGTTGTAGATGACGACAGATTTACAAGGATAATGCTGCGTCAAATTATGGAGCAGGAGGGATATAAAGTTGAAGAGGTTGAGGACGGTCAGCAATGTCTTGCTGCTTATGAATCCTTTAAACCAGACATGGTATTGCTAGATGCCATGATGCCCGTGATGGATGGTTTTACTTGTTGTAGCAAACTGCAAACCCTCAGTAATGGTGATGGTGTACCTGTTTTGATGATCACTGGACTTAATGACCAAGCATCCGTTGACTGGGCATTTGAGGCAGGTGCCATTGATTATGTTACTAAGCCTATTCACCCCCCTGTTTTGCGGCGGCGTGTCCGTCGTTTATTTGAAACTAATTGGGCACAAAATGCCTTACGCAAGAGTGAGAAGCAATATCGCTCAGTAGTAGAAAATGTTAAGGAAGTAATCTTTGAAACTGACAATTCTGGTAACTGGAAATTCCTTAATTCTGCTTGGACAAACCTCACCGGATTTACGGTGAGCGAAAGTCTAGGAACAAGTGGTCGAAATTATGTCTATCCCGATGATCAGCAACTTCATCAGGAACTATGGCTCTCCCTAATCAAAGGAGAGAGACTTTCTTTTCGGCAGGAAATCAGATACTTGACAAAAGATGGGCAATGTCGTTGGACAGAAATTCATGCTCATGCAACTGTGGTAGAAGACGGTACTGTTAGTCTTATCTCCGGCACCTTGCGGGATATTACTGAACATTTGTATGCCCAAGCCTTAGAAAAAGAAAAAGTGAGGCTAGAGTGTGAAATAAAGGATCGAGAACACCGGAGTGAAACTATGCGCGAAGCTCTAGAGAAGGAAAAAGAATTAGGTGAACTAAAATCCAGGGTTATTAATACTATCTCCCACGAGTTCCGCACTCCCCTAACGACGATTCAATCTTCTAGTGAACTATTATCAAATTATGGTCAGAAGTTTTCAGAGGATAAAAAGCAAAAACATTTTCAACGAATTGGGGATTCTATTGAGCAAATGACTCAACTTCTCAATGATGCAGTTTTCTTTGGCGAAGCGGAAAGTGGAAGCATAAAATTCAACTTTAGTCTTTTAGAGTTAGAAGGTTTATGTAGCCAAATCGTCGAAGATTTGCAGTTAAATTTGGATGACCAACATACAATTGCTTTCTGGGCACAAGGTGAAAAGACCAAAGCCAACGTAGATCCCAAACTGCTGGAAAAAATCTTAACTAATTTACTCTCCAATGCCGTCAAATATTCCCCCCAAGGAGGTACAATCAGTCTCGACTTAATTTTTCAGCAGGGTAAAGCTATTTTTCGGGTTGAGGATGAAGGAATTGGCATTCCTCCAGAGGATCGGACTCGATTGTTTGAATCCTTTTATCGAGCTAGCAACGTAGGTACAATTAGAGGTACGGGGTTAGGTCTGGCAATTGTCAAAAAGTGTGTAGACTTACATCAGGGTGAAATTACAGTGGAAAGCGAAGTAGGAGGAGGAACAACTTTTACCGTTACCATACCATTGAACCTAAAGTCGGTCTAAGTTTTTAAGCATAGCAGTCACCACAACTGTTAGAATATTTTCTGGTTTGGGGAGAGATTGAACAAGATGGCTGGGATGCCACAGATGTGAAGAGTGGTAATTCTGCTTAATTACACTTAAACTTGCCTAAGGAAATATCAACACTAACAGGGTCTTCATTTTCTGGCAAACTATCTCCATTCTCATCCCAGAAAGAAGTTGCGAAAAAACCACAACGCATATCAACTACTTCCTCAAAAACTTTCAAGAATACGGAGCCATTTTTCATGGCACACTGCAATTTCGCTTCCTGAATTTGCCCTGGGTAGCGAGATTGTAGCTGGGAAAGTAGTTTCTGACACTCTTGGTCATTCTCTGAACATAGTTGTGGCTCAATAAAGGCCGGATCGTTGGCGGTTAATGGTAAAATACCTAACCACTGACCAGAACTCGACCCATCTGCTGCTGCTTCTTGCCAACAAGTAAAGCTAACCCTTTGAGGTTGCCCTTCATTTTGAAATACATTTAAGCCTAAATCTTGACTACCACTACATTCATTTTCTAGTTGGGTAACTTGTTGAGGAAAAGCCTCTCTAACTTCAGTTAAAATCTGTTGGCAAGTTTGCTCACCACAATCTCCTAAGATATCCTGTGTCTGTTGGCTTGAGGCTAGAGCTGGGATGGTAGCAATAAGCAGGATGATAGTAATAGTAATTGTTATAAGTTTTTGTTTCATTAATTGGCAATGATTGATTAAGCTAGTCACTCGTTTCTTAAGTACTTACGCAATTGTACACTTCGAGGTAGCAATGTCAGAAACGCATTAGGAATTAAATCCTCTACCTAAATCCCAATTTTCTTATCCAGTGGCAATTTTTTGATCAAAATTCATTGAAAATTGCTATGTTAGGCTCATCATTACTATCATTGTTGTGTGACAGCAAGTGATTATTATTACTATTCTTCAATCGTTCCAGTAAGACTTGTAGACCCGTAATAATTTTATTGAGCCTCTCAGTTCCCATCTTCATATTTTGCAAAGTCTGAGGGAAGTTTTGCAGCACAAAATCCAAACTAAATTCCTTTTTAAGTTCCGTAAGGCTTGAGGCTGTATAGTGGGTACTTATTTCTTGAACTAATAATATTTCTCTAATTTGCTGGCAGTACAAAAAAAGAAATTCGAGATTATCTAGCCAGTAAACCGGATTTTTTACTTCAGAGGCAAAACTAGATGCTATCTGCCTGAGATTAGATATTCTGTCTTGTGGTCCTAGATTGGCTATTTTTTCTATTTGCCCCCTTAAATCATTACTTTGTTTGTTTAGGAGCTGGCAGGTTAGTTGATGAATTTGTGAGTCAGCTAGCAGTAATTGATGTACACCTAACAAGCGATAAACTTCTGACTTTAGTTCTACCACAATTGGTTCATAAACCAATTGATCTGAGCGTTGTAGACAGAGACGAGCAGCTTCTACTATTTGTGTTTCACCTTTGAGTTGCAAAGTTTCTTGGTTGACAAAGCGGTACAAAGAATCTAAGGAGCGCCTTGAAAACAGTTCTAGTCCATAGGGACGACTCATCATCTCCAAAAATTGACGCCGCGAAATCATGCCAATAAACTTACTCTGCTCTTTGATAATAATTCCTGGCAGTAATGGATTGGTTTGGAACATCTGAGCAACTTCTTTGCCGGGACAAGAGTATTCAACTTGAGCATTACATAGCACCAATTCGTCAAGTGTTGACTGTAAACTAAGATTGAGCGTCTTATCTTCAAAAGTATTTAATAGTTTTTCCGGAGATTTATTAGTAGCAACCATAGCTAGTAAGACCTAGTTTAATTATAAATCATCACCTTTATATTAACGGTTAAATTATTGCGTAACAATAATTATTTATATGTATTTTATTTTGATTAGCTCTCTTATAATTTATCTTTTAAATGAAATAAAGAGTTAATTAACAAATAGTTAACTTTAGGTAAACTATCACAATCTAGAGCTCTAGTATTGATTTTTAGTAACGAATGTTTTATTTGAATTAGATAGTTAGGCCGTGACTAAGCTGCCAGGCATTTAAATTAGGTATAAGTAGCAAAAAATATTGTGGTACTACAATAAGGTTTAAATGACGAAAAGCTCATTGCTAATAAAAATTAATGACTTTGCGACTATATACTGCCCTAATTCTATCTTTTTAGACTGATGATCAGGAATAAAACTGAGTCTTAATGCCTAGAGAGTGTGATTCAGAGTACCCTAATGTCTGTTGTTGCTCTCATTAGATATCCATGATGCAGTGGTTGGGTGAGTACTGGCTCTTGGCAGTTCCCAATGCTGAAGACAGCTCTAGTCAGGTTGATGTTGCTCAACTAGTAACCGTTCTAATTATCTTGTTGCTAGTTGCCACCGGGGTTGCTCTAATCTCGCGCAAATTTCAGATTCCATACATTACTGGTCTAGTTTTGGCGGGTTTAGCAATTACTGAACTTTTGCCAAGTCGCATTGGTTTAGACTCTTCCCTAATTTTCAATCTGTTTTTACCAATTTTGCTGTTTGAAGCGGCAATCAACACCGATATTAGTCGCCTGCGCAGTACGATTAAACCAATCGCTTTTCTGGCGGGGCCGGGAATTATTGTCTGCGCAGGTATTACTTCAGCCTTACTGAAAATCGAATTAAGCCTAGACTGGATACCTGCTTTACTGGCTGGTGTAATTTTGTCGATTACAGATACGGCTTTGGTAATTGCGGTTTTCAAAGATTTATCAGTACCCCACCGACTGGCTACTTTAGTTGAGGGTGAAAGTCTACTTAATGATGATGTCGCTCTAGTTTCGTTTAGTCTAATTTTAACTGCCTACTCTACTGGTTCTTTGTCACCCTTAGACGTTGCCCAAGAATTTCTCTTTGTGATTTTGGGTGGTGTACTCGTGGGATTAGCTTTGGGTTATCTGAGTGCTGGTTGGTTTAGTCAAACGGATGATCCCCTCAGTGCTATTCTCCTCACGATTGCCGTTGCTTTAGGGGCTTTTCAAGTGGGGCAGTTACTTGAGGTATCTGGGGTGGTTGCTGTTGTGGTAGCAGGACTAATTGTCGGCAATTTTGGACTTCCCCAAACCACTTCAGCTTCTACACAGGTAACTTTGGTCAGTTTCTGGGAAGTTGCGGGATTTGTAGTCAATACTTTTATTTTCCTCCTCATTGGCTTAGAGATTAATCTGATTACTCTGTGGCAGAACTTGCCAGGGGTTTTTCTCGCCTTAATTGCTCTTCAGGTAGGACGTGCGGTTACTGTTTATCCACTTTTGAGCTTCGTGCGTTTCTTTGACCGCCCTATCCCTTGGCGCTGGCGACATGTTCTCTTTGTCGGTAATATCAAAGGCTCTCTTTCAACAGCCCTGGTTTTGAGCTTACCAGCAGATTTACCAGGACGAGAGCAGCTAATTGCCATTATTTTAGGTATTGTGCTGGTTTCTCTAGTTGTACAGGGGCTGAGTTTGCCCTGGTTTCTGCGGCGCTTAAAACTCGCTCACCATTCAGAACGAGGTCAGTTAGTTGAGCAGTTACAAGCTCAGCTGATGACTGGTAAAGCTGCTCAAGAGGAATTAGATAGCTTATTGAAATCAGGGATTTTGCCTAAAGCTGTTTACGAAGAAATGTGGGCAGCATATCAGGTACGAGTAGCCACTTCCGAGAGAAAGTTGCGAGAAATGTACAACCAGCGCCTCAAAACCTCTACCCTCAAAAGCGATAGAACCAACAAGCTAGAGGCAATTCGTCGACAATTATTGTTAGCAGAAAAAAAGGCCCTTAATGAGGCCAGGCGTAGGAATATTCTTTCCGAGGAAATAGTTAACGAACGCATTAAAAATCTCAATGAGCAAATTTCGCGTCTAGAAGATGACTAGTGGGGTGTCAAGCTTAATTTAATGCATTTGATCTCTACCTTCAGGTGGTGTAGAGCAACATAAAGCTATTAGTTGAGCTTCTTGTTCTCCATTCAGTTTCGGTCGATTGGGTGGGGAAATGCTTATTCTTAGGTACTGGTTATGCGAAATAAACAGTTTGGCAGAGAGCTAAAATTTAAGGCAAGACCTTGCCCTTGAGATAAAAACTATGAAAAAAAGATTTTTCGTCGGTTCTATTTGTGTTCTGCTTGTCGGTGGTGGACTCAAGTTAGCACCAGCAGCTATTAGTAAGCCAAGCTCATTTTCTCTGGCACAACTTACTAATTCTTCCCAGCAGACTGTCCCAACTGCACAACCTCAACTAGAACTTCTTGATCCAGGAACTGAAGCGAAGCAAGAATTACGTTTTCAACCTGCGGTTAATGCCAAGCAAACAGCCATCATGGTTATGGATATGGACTTAACCATCTCCATTGCTGGTAACAGCACACCTAAAGTTAATCTTCCTGCAACGGAAATGACGATGGAAACGGTGGTCACAAAAGTTGATGACAACGGTGATATTCACTATCAATTTTCCTATACTGATGTAGATTTAGTCGGCGATGAAAGTGTTCGTCCAGAAGTAAGAGAGGTGATGCGCGAACAGATACGGAAGGTAATTGGCTTAAGTGGTTCTGTTGTTATTGATAACCGAGGCCAAACTAAAACAGTAAATATTGTTGTACCTGAGAATATCGATGAAAGTACTAAACAAATGGTCGAACAAATCTCAGATTCCCTCAAGCAAATATCTTCACCAGTTCCCTCTCAAGCAGTTGGAGTTGGGGCAAAGTGGCGTGTTTCTTCTGCGCTTAATCTTCGTGGTATTAGCCTAAGCCAAATAGCAACTTATAAATTGGTAAGTCTTAACGACGATGTAGCTACTCTCGAAATTAGCATAGAACAAGAAGCTCCGCAGCAAAACATTAGTCTACCAGGAATCCCAAACGGAATTAACTTAACCTTACAATCTTTAGATGCCCAGGGTCAGGGACAGCTGAAAATGTCTCTAAATCAACTGATGCCAGTTAGCTATGACTTTTCTCTGCTCTCTAATACTGAGATGAGTGCTCAAAGACCTAACATTGATGAGCCAATTAATCTAGAGCAGCAATTACAGCATTTCCCGCTGTTAAAAGGTACAGTAACAGCAATTGGCAAACCAATTTCTTAAATGTTTAGGATTCATTAAGTCAAGGGCAACTGCAATAATTTTGTCAATCATGGAGGTGGTAGTTG
>JBAUJE010000494.1:0-4117 GCA_049683475.1 Coleofasciculaceae cyanobacterium
GCATGAACCGCGCTCGGTTTCTGGGGCGCTGTCGAACTGAACCAGATCCTATTCAGACGATTGCTAAGGAGGAATTTCAGACCTGTGAACAGTCCTTTCTAGATGTACTCCAACGTTCTTTGCCCAACCAGTCTCGGACAGAACTATCTTGGAAACTTGATTTAGTAATTGCGGTATTAATTCGAGTGGCGACTGAGGCGGGAAAACCCAATGCTTTGCTTAAGGGTGATTCACCGGAGGACATACAAGTGACTGTATCACGCTTAGTACGTTTTTTAGCGTCAGGCATGTGTATTTGAAGGTTAATTGTATAATTGCTAACAAACAAAAAGTGTTGACGCTGGCATAATAAGCCAAAACTGAATTAAAGCAGTCCCAGGAGAGGCAGGTGCTAAGTGATTGATATTCTATGGCTCCTCGTCTGCTCCGGCTTAGTCTTTTTGATGCAGCCGGGGTTTATGTGCCTGGAGTCTGGTCTAACGCGGTCTAAAAACAGTATCAATGTTGCGGTCAAGAACCTAGCCGACTTTGGAGCATCACTCGCGTTGTTTTGGGCATTTGGTTATGCCCTGATGTTTGGAGCCTCTCTTGCAGGGTGGATTGGTTCAGACGGATTTTTCTTAACACTCGATTCTACTCCCAAGCAAATATCTTTTTTCATCTTCCAGGCGATGTTTTGTGGTACAGCCACAACTGTTGTGTCTGGCGCAGTGGCAGAGCGGATGAAATTTAGTGCCTACCTCATTGCCACAGGAATTATCTCAGGGCTTATCTATCCAGTTTTTGGTCATTGGGCATGGAATCGAGACGCGTCTGGGGCATTTGTCGGTTGGTTAGGAGATTTGGGCTTTATTGATTTTGCTGGTTCTACCGTTGTCCACAGTGTTGGGGGATGGGTGAGTTTAGCAACCTTACTAGTAGTTGGGCCCCGTTTAGGTCGATTCTCCAGTACTGGCGAGTC
The DNA here is from genome assembly GCA_049683475.1 of Coleofasciculaceae cyanobacterium. Classification (GTDB taxonomy): domain Bacteria; phylum Cyanobacteriota; class Cyanobacteriia; order Cyanobacteriales; family Coleofasciculaceae; genus JBAUJE01. The sequence continues at coordinate 962 of JBAUJE010000494.1, forward strand.
TTACAAAATTAAAGGAGGTAACCTACAGCTTTCAGTCCTTGGGACAATGCTGTTATGGTTAGGCTGGTTAGGTTTTAACGGAGGTAGCACTCTCAGCTTTAATGAGCATGTTCCTCATATTCTCCTCAATACCCTCATTGCGGGTGTAGCTGGCATGATGGCAGGGACAGCCATTAGCTGGAAGCAATGCAAAGTGCCGGAAGTCGAATCCTTGATCAATGGTTCTCTGGCAGGTTTAGTGGCAATTACAGGCTGCTGTCATGTAGTAACCCCTTCCTCCGCTGCCATTATTGGTGCGGTTGGTGCGACTGTGATGCTAGCTGTAACCCAATTATTTGAATATTGGCGCATTGACGATGCCGTTGGTGCTGTCGCTGTTCACGCTGGTGCCGGTGTTTGGGGAACATTGGCTGTTGCTTTGTTAGGGGAGGAGTCCTTACTCCATACAGACTTGAGCCGAGTTAATCTGTTACTGGTACAGATGCTAGGGATTACCGTTGCCTTTGCCTGGGCATTTGGTCTAAGCTTTATTCTGCTCTACGGGATTAATCGTTTCTTCCCATTGCGAGTCTCAGCCGAGGAAGAACAAATTGGCTTAAATGTTTCTGAACATCAAGCTACAACAGAACTCTATGAGCTAATGAAAGTAATGGAGTATCAGGCACAGACCAAGGATACTCATTGGCGAGTACCTGTCAACCCTTTTACCGAGGTGGGGAGTATTGCCTTACATTACAACCGGGTAATGGATGCCTTAGAGGAAGCCATGACTCGAACGGAAGCCATTGTTAAAACGGCAACGGATGCCATTATTACCTTCAGCCAACCCAACTTAGATATTATCACCACTAATCCTAGTGCTGAGGGAATTTTTGGTTACTCAAGTCATGAGTTATCTAATCTGTCTCTCGGGCAGTTGCTGGAATGGCCAACGGACAAACTCAGTGAGCAAAAACTCTTACTAGAGGGATGGATTAATACTGGACGGCATGAAGTAGTTGGCCGTCGAGCAGATGGGACGTGTTTAACTTTAGAAGCAACCATAACAGAAGCCAAATTAAAAGATCGCTCCTTCTATACAGGTACGTTTCGAGATATTTCCGAACGCAAGCAGACAGAAGAAGCTTTGCAACAGGCAGCGCAAACCTTGCATAAAGCACTTCAGTTACGAGAAAAGAATCGGCAACTTGAGCTAACTCTAGAAAAGCTACAACACACTCAAAGCCAACTGATTCAGACAGAAAAAATGTCTTCTCTTGGCTTGTTAGTAGCAGGTGTAGCTCATGAGATTAATAATCCAATTTGTTTTATCTATAATAATTTGGTTTATGCCAAGAATTATGCTCAAGACTTATTCCGGTTGTTGCAAATTTATCAACAGCAGCCATTAGATATCTCACCGGAAATTCAACAACAGATTCATCAAATTGATTTAGAGTTTCTTCAAGAAGATTTACCCAAACTCTTGGACTCAATGAATGTAGGGGTAGAACGCATCAGCGAAATAGTTCAATCTGTGCAAACATTTTCCCGTCGGGACGAAACTAAGGTCAAACGAGTTGATATTCACCAAGGGATTGAGACGACAATTCTAATTCTCAAGAATCGCTTGAAAGCTAAACCTGATTGTCCTGACATCAAAGTAGTTAAAGAGTATGGTCAGTTGCCTTTAGTTGAATGCTACTCTGGGCAATTAAATCAAGTGTTTATGAATTTATTGAGTAATGCAATTGATGCTCTAGAAGATTCCTTCAGTAAAAATCGTATTCTGGAAACTTCCCTCAAAGGAGCAGAAGGTTCCGGGAAAAGTTCTTTTACAACCTTGTCTGGTAATCATGGAAGTAATGGTGAGCCAACCCTTCACAATCAATTAGCAAGAAATCATGGTAGTTCAATTATTAAAAATACCAAAATTCCGACAATTCGCATTAAGACTGAGTTAGTGGAAGAGAATTGGGTTGTAATCAAAATTGCAGATAATGGGATAGGGATGTCTGAAGAGGTACGTCAAAAATTATTTGATTCCTTCTTTACAACCAAGCCAGTTGGTAAAGGTACAGGGTTAGGTTTATCTATTAGTTTTCAGATTATTGTCGAAAAGCATGGTGGCTCTCTAGAGTGTTACTCAGCACCAGGAGAGGGAGCCGAGTTTGTAGTTAAAATTCCTGTGAGGAATTCTCCTTTAGAGGAGAGTCAGGTTTAGGGAGAAAGAAGAGATAATAATTAAGAACTGGAAGCGTAGCTAAGAAAACTCTAGTTATAGTGCTGGTGGTTTTGTCTAACTAACCCACTGCAATGCTATGCGAACCCCCTATGCTAACGCACCTTAGCGTAGCGGTAGCGACGTAATCTGCAAACTCCGTTCCCTGCTCCCTGTTCCTTCAATTGTTTCCAAGCCGACTCGCAGCCTTTTGGTAAGCAGGTAGTAATTCCTTATTAGCTAAATACTCATGCAGTTCATCCCCAGAAACTCTGGATACTATAATCCTAAAGCCATTGGGTAATCTTATCTACACTATTAAAAATTGAGAATTGTAAATAATTGCTCCCCATCTCCTCTAACTTCCAAACTCTCCAAATAGAGAAATTCTCTAAGCATCCGGATTAGTAATTAATAACTCTGCATAAAGAATAAGTCGTTATCTGACCATAACTCAGATTTGAAAAGCATGAATACGACTTATTCGTCTAGTTTATTAAGCTTCCTAACTGTGGGTTTATTTTATCAACTCCCTCTTTTGGTTGGTTTACCAGCTCAAGCTCAGTTAGGATTACAGATTAGCAGCAGTACTTTAAGTGAGCCAATTATTGTTAAGGAAAATTTTGAACCACCAGGAGAAGGATCACCAAAGGACGCTGCTGATGCTGGCTCCCGAAGCCGTAGTAGGCAGAAATGTTCTCAAAATGAGCATTGGTAAAAAAGCTTGAAAGGCATTTAACGTCTGTTTAGTTTAATTAATAATTGCCGGTTATCTGCTCAATCAGTGTCTGATTTTCTCGGTTTTCTGCTTGCTTAAGATATTCAAGGGCAATCTGTCCTGCTGCCGGTTGTTCTTTGCTAATTGCTACTAGTAAATGTACTGTGTAACGGAGTTGAATCTTCTCTAGTTGCTTACTAATGACAATCGGCAAAGCGGTAGCAGCACTCACTAAACC
>JBAUJE010000495.1:0-7798 GCA_049683475.1 Coleofasciculaceae cyanobacterium
CTGTTACCATCAGCGCTGGATATCCTCTATCCCAGAAAGGGGAGTGATCACTTAATCTGGTTTGAGGAACGATTATTCCTCTATTGGGTACAGGTAACCATTCACAGGGAGTTCTGGTTTTACGAATACTGCGACTAAGGCGAATTAAATCGGGAATTGTTCTCAAATTGCCGATGAGAGCAATAAAATTGCCACGATTAGGGTAAAATCTTGGCAATCCTGCTGGATAACGCTGCGAACCTCTAGCAGAATTACAATAGCCCAGCATTTCTAAGGACAGCATCAGGCGTAGTTTTTGTCCTTGTTGCTTTAACTTTGCTGCATACTCTTTACTTCCCAATAAACCATATTCTTCTAAATCGAAAGCCACTAGCCGAACTGGATATCTAGCTGGTTGGGTAGCAAACACTCTGGCTAACTCTAACAAGACAGCTACGCCAGTGGCATTATCATCTGCCCCTGGTGTTCCTGGTACGGCGTCGTAGTGAGCAGCAATTAAAATAGGTGAGGCTCTCCTTTTAGCTGTCGAAGATTGGCCAGGAAGATTTAAGATCAGATTTTGATGGGTTTGACCTCGTATCACAAATTGGTGAGTTTCTACCGTACCCCATTGTTCTAGCTGCTGGTGGAGGTATTGCTGTACAAAGAAATGTCCTGCTTGGGCAAGATAGGGGTCGCGATCGCGTACTATCTGACTAAGGTGTGTGTTGAGACGTTCTTTTAAGTCCAAAGTTTTGCTTGTACACTCTCTCTTAAACCACTTTACCAAGAGGTTGGTGATAAGAGTACAACCCTTACCAATGTTTCGTTCTCCCTGCTTCTGTTATCCGTAGTCTAAGGCAACTACTTTTTAAGCAATAAATAATAAGTTTTAGTTCCGGGAAGATAGAGTCAAACACATAAATAGACAAAAATCAATAGTTACTATTACTCTTGACATATATAAGCAGACTTTACAACGATTATTATCGAATTGTTTAATTTAATCCTTCTTTTTTGACTCACCAACCATTACACTGATTTAAAAGCTTAAAAAAAGTTAATTCAGTGCGTTTGCTAGTCCTGGACGTAGCAATCTTAGTATTGCTTTGACAAACTTGAGAATTTTCCCATCTTAGTAAAGATAAGACCGATGGCTCAATTTTTCCTGGAAACAGCTTGGTTTATACCTTGCTATCCACTAATTGGTTCGATTTTAGCAATACCTTGGTCCCCTGGAATTATTCGTCGCACCGGACCTAGACCAGCGGGTTACATCAATGTGTTGATGACGTTGGTTGCTTTTTTACATGGTTTAATTGCTTTATCTGCAACGTGGAATCAGCCGGCACAAGAAGTAACAATTCCTTGGCTGCAAGTTGTCAATCTCGACCTGAATATTCCCTTGGAATTTTCTTCGATTACCATGGGCGCAATTCTTGTCATCACAGGAATAAACCTGCTGGCACAAGTCTACGCTATTGGTTACATAGAAACAGATTGGGGTTGGGCGCGTTTCTATTCTTTGCTGGCATTTTTTGAAGCAGGAATGTGTGCTCTTGTCCTTTGTAACTCCTTGTTTTTCAGCTACATTATTCTGGAAATCCTCACTCTGGGAACTTACCTGTTAGTCGGGTTTTGGTTCAATCAGTCTTTGGTAGTTACGGGTGCAAGAGATGCCTTCTTAACCAAACGAGTAGGAGATTTGTTTCTATTAATGGGGGTTATCGCCATCTATCCCTTGTCAGGAACCTGGAATTTTACAAAACTTGCAGCATGGGCAAGTACGGCTCAGATCGATCCTACCGTTGCCACATTGTTGGGCCTAGCCTTAATTGCAGGGCCAATGGGTAAATGCGCTCAATTCCCTCTCCATCTCTGGCTAGATTTAGCCATGGAAGGTCCTGTTCCTAGCACGATTTTACGAAACGCTGTAGTTGTTTGCACAGGTGCTTGGGTACTAGTTAAACTGCAACCTGTTATCGAACTTTCCCCTTTTGCTGCGTCAGCCACATTGTTTATTGGTGCTGTGACAGCATTGGGCGGTACGATGGTGGCGATCGCCCAAATTGATGCTAAGCGTACTCTTTCTTTTCTAGTCAGCGCTTACATGGGTTTGGTATTTATCGCCGTGGGTACAGACCAAACTCAAACCGCCCTAACCTTAATCTTGACCTACGCTGTATCGATGGCTCTGTTGGTGATGAGTCTGGGTACAATTATCTGGAATAGCATTACTCAAGATGTCACACAACTAGGGGGTTTGTGGGGTAAAAGACCAGTTTCAGGCATTTCCTACCTCATCGGTGCAGCAGGCTTGGTGGCCATTCCTCCCTTCGGTGGTTTTTGGGCTTTATTGCAGTTAGGCGACCATCTTTCCAACACTCGCCCTTGGTTATTTGCTGTATTGCTGTTGGTAAATGGACTAGCTAGCTTAAGTCTCGTCCGCGTGTTCGGCTTAATTTTTGGCGGCAAACCTAAGCAAATGAGTGAGCGTTCCCCCGAAGTTCACTGGCCAATGGTTTTGCCTATGTTGCTATTGATGGGTTTCGTCCTGCACGTACCCCTCGTCCTACTACAATGGCAGCTGATACCGGAGTTGTCTGCAATCAATACTACAGTGGCTGGCTTGTTGGTGTTATCGAGTGCCATAGGTTGTAGCATTGGGGCATTCCTCTATCTTAATGATAGCTATGCCAAACCAGTGCGTTTTGGCCCGAGGTTCCTACAAAACTTGTTTGCCTACGATTTTTACACTCAAAAAGTTTACCGCATTACCATTGTGTTTTTCGTTGACTTAGTGTCTAAAGTTATTTCTTGGTCTGACCGCTACATTATTGATGGATTAGTTAATCTCGTGGGGATAATTACCGTCTTTAGCGGACAAAGCTTAAAATACAATGTTTCCGGTCAAACTCAGTTTTATGCACTAACTATCCTTTTGGGAATCGCTTTGTTTGGACTGTTTATAAGCTTGCCGTTCTTGTCTCGTCTTTCTTTAGTTATTGGCGGTTAGTTTTTAGCTTTTGGTCAACAAATAATAAGTAACAAATATCAAACTATGCTGAGTACCTTAATTTGCTTGCCTGTATTAGGCGCTGCAATAGTCGGGTTTATACCGGGCAACCTAACAGGTTCACGGATACGTTCTGTTGCGCTAGCAGTTGCAGCAGCTATCTTACTCGTCACCCTTTGGCTTGGTTTTCAGTTTGATATAACCAATCCAGGAATACAGTTCCAAGAGTATTTACCATGGATTCCTCAAATTGGTTTGAATTACAAACTAGGTGTTGATGGTTTGTCCTTTCCCTTACTGGCGTTAAGCAGTTTACTGACTGTTATTGTCCTTTTTATTGGTCGGAATGAGGTTGAACGTCCCCGTCTCAAATACGCTCTGATTCTGCTGGTTAATGCGGGTGTTGCAGGAGCCTTTCTTGCCCAGAATTTGTTGCTATTTGTTCTCTTTTACGAACTAATTTTAATTCCCCTGTACCTATTAATTGCCATCTGGGGAGGCGAAAAGCGGGAATATGCCGCGATGAAGTTTCTCCTCTATACGGCAGTATCAGGGATTCTGATTATAGCTGCATTCCTGGGGATAGCTTGGCTTTCTCACTCTACCAGCTTCGACTACGATGCAATTAACACTCAAGGCTTACCCTTAAGCACTCAACTGATTCTCTTAACGGCAATATTAGTAGGGTTTGGCATCAAAATCCCTCTTGTTCCCATACATACCTGGATGCCAGATGCTTACGTTGCAGCATCTCCAGTGGTAGCGATTATTTTAGGTGGCACGGTGGCCAAGCTAGGGACTTACGGCTTGGTAAGGTTTGGTTTACAGCTATTTCCCGAAACTTGGTCGCTGACAGCCCCAGGCTTATCTATTATTGGTGTAGTGAGTGTGATGTATGGGGCTTTAAGTGCGATCGCCCAAAAAGATATCAAGCGCATGGTAGCCTACAGTTCCATTGGTCATATGGGTTACATCGTTGTCGCCGCCGCCGCACTGACACCCTTAAGCCTCTTAGGTGCTGTTTCCCAGATGGTAAGTCATGGTTTAATTTTGGCCATTCTTTTTTACCTGGTGGGCATTATTGAAGAAAAAGTTGGCACCCGCGACTTAGATGTCCTCAATGGATTAATGAATCCTCTTCGAGGTTTGCCTTTAGTGAGCGCTCTTTTAATTTTAAGTGGAATGGCGAGCGCCGGAATTCCTGGTTTAGTCGGTTTTGTTGCAGAATTTCTGGTATTCCAAGGCAGTTATCCTGTTTTCCCCTGGCAAACGCTTTTATGTATCTTCGCCTCTGGCTTAACGGCTGTTTACTTTGTGATTCTCCTCAACCGTACCTGCTTTGGCAAACTCGACAATAATAGAGCCTACTATCCTAAAGTCTTATTCTCTGAAAAAGTTCCTGCTTTCCTTTTAGCTTTCCTGATCTTATTGTTGGGAGTACAACCTAGTTGGTTAGTGCGTTGGATGGAGCCAACTACTACAAAAATGGTTGTGACTATTACCAATGCTAATAATCAGCAACTTGCTGTTAACTATCAGGTGAATGATACTAAGTAAAGAAGTAAAATTAATGGGGATTTTATGGTCGAAAAGCAAAGTTTCTATTGGGTGACTAGCCCCCCAAACCCCCCAGTGGGGAGGACATGACTGCGCGACATGCGCGCGCAGCTTGAACTGTCCGTGGACGTTGCGACCTCCCCACACCCCTGCCGCAAGGTGGGTGAAAAATGATGGAAGATGAAGCTAGAAGGAGAATTTGATACATTTTTGATTACTAGATTTTGACGATTTTGTTATCAATATCATTCTTTAAAAAAATAAGACCATGGCTGCAATTTTAGATAAAGCTTCTGAGACTCAACCCAATAAACCTAAATTACCTCCTTCCAAGCATGAGTTTGCTGATATTATTCACCGCCTAGAAGCAGGTGGTGCAATGGTGCCTGATACACCAGAAAATCTCATGCAAATTGTCGGGATTTGGAAAGCTTATGCCGTACCAATGGATTTTTACTGGCGTGACCTTCTTTATATTGGTGAGAAGGTTTTTTTAAATCCCTTTCCTTTCTTTAAATACTTTTTACCCAAAGAATATTTAGAACTACACAATCATTACGCTGGAGATGATGCCGATTTACGGATTTGGCGTGGTGAAGCAACTGCCCATCCTGAACTTGTCGCATTCATTGAGAAGGGTGAAACCAGCAAAATGCCCAAGTTGTTCCATCACTTGTGGCATGACCGGATTAATATGGAGTTTGCCGAAGCTTGTATGCGCTCAATGCTCTGGCATCGTCACATGTATGCGCCAGTAAATAAGTTTGACGCTTATCTGGATTCTGACGAATACAAAGCGAATGCAGATAGAGCGATTAAGGCTTATTTTAAGAACAATCCGTTAATGCTGGGACTGCATAAGATGTTCCCGGAAATGTTTATTGAGCAATGCCGTCAAGCATCTTATTACAGCAATTTGGGGCTATTTTGGGAAGTGATGGCTCCGGTTTTCTTTGAAGTATCTGACCTTTATGATGAGGGTAAAATTACAACGGTTCCGGAGGCTATGAATTTTCTTGTAAATGGGATATTTGCGATCGCAGGTCGTCCCATTTATCATCATGTTTATGTAGGAGATGAATGTTACGAGGTTATCCCTAAATCCAAGGGTTTTACCTGGTTATATGAAGCAGCACTTCCCTATGTAGAAGCGGTTTTCTATCGTACTGCTCCCTTTAGAGGAACCAAGTCTTATAATGCTCAAGCTGGGGAAGTTCCCAGTGACCAGAAAGACTTCCATTACGGCGTACTTTATGCCGATAAGTTCCCAGTGGGGACAGCCGGGATTCCACCGACACTTTTGATGCAAGATATGTATCATTTCCTCCCGCCTTATCTCAGGGAGTTTTATGCCCAGCGGTGTCGGGGTGAGGATGATATCTTAAATCAAGTTGCAGTAACGTTCCAGCGTTCGATGTATTGTGTAACATCTGGAGTGTTTCAGGCGTTGCGGACTGCCCTCTACTATCCGTTGGATGACCTAAATCCAAAGCATTTGAAAGCAAATCGAGCGTTTTTTGAGGCGCAATTGGATCGGTTTTGTCGTCCGGAGTATGGGATGCGAGATGCGGCTAGGTTGCAGGATATTCAGGTGGCGGATTATCGGTAGGGATGGTTGATTTTCTCAGCCCCTGATGAATTGGGGGCTTAGAGCTGTTCGCTAATTTCTACCCAAAACTAGAACAGCGGAAACGCCTCAATATACTTGGGATATATGAACCGAGAAAAAGTTTAAATATTTGCTTTGTTAAATAATTCTTTAGCCTTAGGAGAAATTGTTCCTGAAGCGGGTGTATCATTCGGCAACGCCCAGTTTCCTATTCCTAATTAGTCATTTGCTAGTTTGCTATAGGTTTTGAGAGGGAGGTTGTAGGGTGTGGGGTTTGGGGGAACATCGCCGTAAACGAACGATGCTTAGAATATGGAGTTGCTGAGAAGTTCACACAATAGTGTTCTATGAATCAATATTTGTCTTAACTTCGCCTCCGTTTACGAGGAGTCTTATATCCATATTCGGGCTATGTCTTCCCCACACCCTACAACCTCGCCCATGACGCGGGCTTAGTTACGTACTAGTCGTAGACTTTGCCTCTGCCCCAGCTTTCTGGACGGATATTTTCCTGAAGGAGAATATGACCAGCAAGCGCTTCTAAATCTTCTTCTGTTAGGTTCCTCATTTCAGGAAAAAGATCAGCACTTCTAGTACTGGGGTGGAACTCATAAATCTCAATTTCACCGTCGTAGGTGGTGGGATTTTTCATGTAATCTACTAGAGCCGCAACGTTATCACGACGGGGGAAAGCTCCTGCCAAATCTTTATCAGAGAGAGTAACGTTAGGATTGGTTTTAGTTCTGCCTCCTAGGTGGCACTGCGAACAACTGTCATTAAATAGGAATCGACCTTTCTTGACCTGTTCTAGGGAGAGAACAGTTGTCTTACCCTGCTCATCTAAAGATACCGTGCGGGTTTCTTGGTCTAACTCAATTGCTGATGCCGTACCAACTGCAACTTGAAGGAAAAGGAATATAGTCGCCACAGCAAGCAAGAGGAATCGCTTCATTCTTGGTTCTCCTTCGGAAATTTTGCTCATTTTTTTAAAAGTCACAACTCAATCTCTGTCTATCCTCAAATTTAAGGAGTACCGAACTCAAACAATAATTGGGGCAAAAGGATATCTTTTATGGTGTGAAAGCAAAAGGCACTAGCTTTCTTGGGAAATTGCCAAGAACACCGCACAGATGCAGGAGATTAAGCTTAATCTCCCTAACTTCTGGCGTAAGCTTGCCCTTTTTTCGGACAAAATCTTAGAAATAATTACCTGGGAATTTTCCAGGACTGGACTGCTTTCTTAAGTTTTGTAAACATTTCCCACTGTTTCCAGAGGGGGAAAGTATATACTTTGCGGCAATCTCCACTAGTGATAGCTTTGCAAACCCCATAATTTTATTGTTTGGTTACGAAAGATTGAGTCGATCTTATATAAATATGATGCCACTGAGCGACCCCTTTCCCTACATCAGCTAGTTAGTTAAGGTTAATTAGCTCCTCTAACACTTAGAGTCATTGCTTCTGGAAGAGATACCATCAGGGGTTCTGTCGGTGGAGATTGGTGCAAGCGAATCAACTGAGCAAGGGTTGCCTTTAACTTGGTGCGAGAGACAATCAGATCGACAAAGCCATGTTCGAGTAGATATTCCGAGGTCTGAAAATCTTCCGGCAACTTTTCTCTTAAGGTTTGCTCAATC
>JBAUJE010000496.1:0-10380 GCA_049683475.1 Coleofasciculaceae cyanobacterium
GCATGAATGAGTCAAATGACTCGCTGTTAGGCTCGGTTGTCTATGCAAGGGGGAGTCGTTCCCCCTCATGTCTTAAAGCCAGAGGCTCCCCGACTCCCCCTTCCGAACCCCGATTTCCGGTGGGGAATAGGGAGATGCTCTAGGGACAAAGAGGACAAGGGAGAGAATTTTCAATTTAACTGAGTTGGTACTGTTGCAGTTGTAGTCAATTGAAACAGTTTCTCAAATTCTCCTTGAGCAAGTTTACCAGTTTGGGGATGGCGCTGTTGTTGATTAATCTTGCGGTAAAAGTAATGACAGGTTACTTCCTCAAATTGGGTTGTCTCGCTGATTTGCCAGTTTTCTATCTCAGTTTCAGTCAAGATTGCTCCATGGAAATTGGTATCTAGGGCTTGGGTTGCTATTAACTTGGCTCTCGTTAGGTTTACTTGAGAGAGGTTAGCACTATTGAGGTTGGTTACAGTTAGATCACTTTCTCCGAGATCAGCACCTCTCAAATCTGCCCCACTTAGGTTAGCACCTCCCAGCTTGCAGCCTTTCAGGTTAGCATCTCTCAAGTTAGCTCTCCTCAAATCAGTTAAACGAAGATTAGCGCCACTGAGATTAGCACCACTAAGATTAACCTGCTTAAGTTTTGCTCTATTGAGATCAGCCTGTTCAAAGTTCACCTGACTCAGGTTGATTGTATTAAGATTTGCCTCAATCAAGTTCGCGTCACTGAAGTTTACCCCACTCAAGTCGAAGCGAAAAATTAGTCGTTCAAGTTCTGGCCGAATATCTAGATTTTCTGCTCTCCATTGATTCCAAACTTTTATCCCTTGCCTGAGATAATTATAATGTTGTTTATCTGGCATTTTGATTCCTTCTCCTAAGGTCTGGCTGATAATCTGAAGATGTTATCAATTAATTAAGTAGAGCCAATTAACACCAGGATGACTTAATAGTTAACTTAGAATTGCTAATTATTGATTGTAATTTTATTGCCCATTGCCCAATGTGTGATCAATGAATTAACGTCTCTGAATATTATGAGTTGAGCTTAATCTAATTATCTGTTACTTCAAACCCTTGAAAAGCACCTTTGATGTATTGTTCCCAATTTTCGTCTATCCACTGTGCGGTTTCTTTGTACCCTAATTGAATGCAGGCTAAGGTTACATCGGCAACGCTATACATATTGGCTTGACCGGAAGCACTTACTGCCTCAATACCCTGATAAATGTTACGCCTGATAACAACTTTATTTGGCATAAATCCCTGGTAAATGGATGACTTTCACTAGAGCACAAAAATTTCCCTTACCCTATTAAACTCTTTGTAAAGGTAAGCGTCAGCACAGAAAAGTTAACTAATTCAACTAGAACTGAAATTATAAATATTTTTGCTCTCCACTTTTAAGAGCATTTGTCAAGACTAATATGTCTAGCTTTACAAACACTTTATTTAACTTTTGTTAAATAATTAAATTGTTAACAACACTAAGACCAGCCTGTATGTGTAATAATGTTGGTAATTATCATAATTGCGGGTAATTATGGTCAGAAACAATACTTAGTCTGGATTGCATAGATCAAATTCTCGCTTTATACGAGTAAAGTTTTGTTAAATCAAAGAGATGACTTGAGTTTCGTATATTGATTAAATCAAGAATGAGTCAAGTTTATCGATTGAGTAAAATCAAGACTTACGGTTCAGGTACGGAGAACGGCTGCCATCCTCTGCTCTCTATTTCCTGTAAGCTAAAACGTTAGTTTTTTTTGTCGCTTTGATTCCTAACAAAGTGTTCACAAAAACCAATTTCTTATTAAAGATTATTAAAAGTAGTTTAAATCTCACATGACCAGTAGTTTACCTGTAGAAGTAGCACTTCAAATAGCAGATAAAGCTCTGTTTTCCAGTACAGCTAAGCATTTAACTAATATTGAACTGATCGTACTAGAGGGAGCTCTGCAAGGGAAAAAGTATCAGGAAATAGCAGCAGAGAGTGGCTATAATCCTGAGTATCTGAAAAACAACGTTGGTCCGAAATTATGGAAGCTTCTTTCAGAATCTTTAGGAGATAAAGTCAACAAAAATAATGTAGTAGCAGTTTTAACGCAACAAGCAGCATCTAATCTAGGGGGAAGAAACCCAATAGCAACGACTAGTCATTCACCCTTCTCAATTAAACAAGCTTCGCCTAAGATTGCATTAGAGTCTCCCCACAGTTTAGTTCCCCCCACTTCAGCATTTTATATCAAGCGACCTCCCCTAGAAGAAACCTGCTACCAGAAACTAGAGGAACCGGGAGCTTTAGCTCGGATCAAAGCTCCTAGCCAGATGGGTAAAACTTCCTTGATGCTTGCCTGTTTAGCTTATGCTAGAAAACAGAGATTCCGCACTGTGGTATTAAATTTTCAACAAGCAGACAGTTCAGTTTTCATCAGCTTAGAGAAATTCTTGCACTGGTTTTGCACTACTCTCAATCGCAAACTGGAGCTACCCCATCAAGTTAATGATTATTGGCTAAAAGATTACGGCAGTAAAAGTAACTGCACCACCTACCTTGAAGACTGTTTATTATCTGAGCAGAACACTTCCATTTTATTAGCATTGGATCAAGTCAATGAGCTGTTCTTTTACCCAGAAATTGCTAAGGATTTTTTCAGTTTGCTGCGTTCTTGGCATGAAGAAGCTGCCTATGGCGCTCCTAGTAGCGGACTTTGGCAAAAACTGCGGTTGCTCATTATCCATTCTACAGAAGTTTATATCCCCTTAGAAACTAATAAATCGCCTTTCAACGTAGGACTAGCAATTGATTTGCCCTATTTCACATTGGAACAAGTAGAGGATTTGTCTGAGCGTCATGGATTGTACCTACCTCAAGGAAAATTAGAGCAGCTAATGTATTTGTTAGCTGGTCATCCCTACCTAGTGCGTCAAGCTCTTTACCATGTTGCCAGAGAGCAGACTAGCTGGGAAGAGTTGGTAAGAATAGCTGCTACAGATGCGGGAATTTATCGCCAACACTTATATAAGCATTTAGGGAACCTACAACAGCAGGCAAGGTTAAGAATAGCTTATGAGCAAGTAGTAAGGTCAACAGTACCGGTGCAATTAGAGCAGATGCTAGCTTTCCAATTGCACAGCTTGGGATTAGTCAACATCTGTGGCAATGCTGTTAAACCTAGTTGTGAGCTATATCGCCAGTATTTTCGCGAACGCCTTAGTTGTTAGAGTTACTCAACAATCAGTTATTGTAATTACTATTTATTGATGATTGTTGAGTATTTACTGAATTAATAACAAGATTAACTCTGCTTAAAACCAGCTTTCACCCGGATGGGTGAAGTTTCCTTAGACAAATATATGCTTGTATGCGATATAGCACTCAAAAATACTATTTTCACTGGCACACAATGCCCAGTAAATATCTCTGGCAATATTCTAGCCAAAAATAGCAGTAATGAGCAATAACCTATATCAAGTAGGTGGCTGTTTACCGACCGATGCACGAACCTACGTTTTGCGTAAAGCTGATGACGAACTTTATAATGCTCTCAAAGCTGGTGACTTTTGCTATTTACTGAGCTCTCACCAAATGGGCAAATCTAGCTTGCAAGTGCGAGTTAGCCAGCGTCTACGAGCAGATAGCTTTACCTGTGGTTTTGTAGACTTGTCCAGTCTTGGCGGTGAGAGTACCCCTGAACAGTGGTATGCCGACTTTATTCGTTCTTTGGTGCGCTCTTTTCGCCTACAAAAGCGACTTAACTTACGCCGTTGGCTAGAAAAACGTCACGATCTCTCAGTATTAGACTGCTTGGCTGAGTTGCTCACAGAGACTCTACCCAAATTAATTACTAAACCCATTGTTATTTTTATCGACGAAATTGAAAGTACTCTCAGTTTACCTTTTAATGGTAATGACTTTTTTGATCTGCTCAGAGCTTGCCATCGCAGTGGATGCCTTACCTTTGCTCTGCTCGGAGTAGCCATTCCTAGGAATTTAATTACTGATCGAACAAAGATACCATTCAATATTGGTCGGTTCATACCTTTGGATGGCTTTCAAGAACAACAAGTTCAGCCTTTAGTTTCCGGTTTATTAGGCAAAGTACATAATCCTCACTTAGCTCTCCAAGAGATATTAGCTTGGACAGGAGGACAACCATTTATAACCCAAAAGCTGTGTTGGTTACTTAGCCAAAGCCAGGAAACAAAAAAAAATTGCGATGTTTCAGCCGCAGTTAGGCAAATAGTTAAGAGTCAGATTATTGATAACTGGATGATCAACGATGAACCACTCCATTTCCTAACAATTAGCAATCGCCTCACCAGCAATAAGCAAGATACATGGCAGGTACTGAGACTATATCAAAGTATCTTGCAACAGGGGGCAAGAGAATTTAAGAATAGCCGAGAAGAAAGGGAATTACTCCTGAGCGGATTGGTGATTAAGGAGGGAGAATATTTAAAGGTTAGTAATCGCATATATGAGGAAACTTTCAACCTTTACTGGATAGAGGCACAATTGAGACAACTGCGGCATTATGATAGAGTCTTAATAGCCTGAGTAGCAGACTACAGCAAGGAGATAAGGTTTGGCGATCGCTTATGCCTCTTTGGCTACTACCGGGATAGTATAATCTCGGATACCGGGCTAAAGCTATGAATTCTAAATTTACTCCCTACTTATTTTTACTCCCTGCTCTGGCATTATTAAGTCTGACCGTCTTTTGGCCAGCCCTGCAAGCTTTTTATCTCAGTTTTACCAAGTACGAATATGATCTCACCCAGACACCTGAGTGGGTAGGTTTTGCTAACTTTCAACGTCTGGGTTCAGATCCCGTTTTTTGGCAAACCTTAGGTAACACCTTATTGTACCTAGTTGGAGTTGTGCCGATTTTAGTTGTATTTCCGCTAATTTTAGCAATTTTAGTCAATCAAAAAATAACAGGAATTAGTTGGTTTCGAGCATCTTTTTACGCACCAGTAGTGATTTCTATGGTAGTAGCTGGTATTGCTTGGAAGTGGCTTTATGCAGAAAACGGCTTGTTTAACCAACTGCTAAAACAACTAGGTTTTGAAACAGGAATTCCCTGGCTAACTAGCCCTGACTGGGCAATTTTTAGCGTGATGGTGGTAACAGTTTGGAAGGGATTAGGCTATTACATGGTGATTTACCTAGCGGGTTTACAATCTGTTCCCCAAGAACTTTATGAGGCTGCTGCCATTGATGGTTCTGATAATTATTTAAAGCATTGGGATATTACGATACCCCTGATGCGACCTTACATGGTATTGGTGGCTGTGATTTCTGCTATTTCTGCTACTAAAGTTTTTGAAGAAGTTTATGTGCTAACCCAGGGAGGGCCACGTAATAGTTCTAAAACTGTTGTTTACTATTTGTATGAACAGGCTTTCTCTAACTTAGAAATTAGTTATGCCTGCACTATTGGCTTAGTTTTGTTTTTAGGAATTTTAGGCTTGTCAATTTTAAATTTAAAACTATCCCAAAAAAGGGGAAATTATTAAATAAATTGAAAACCGCTACAACAGCATCCCAGCAATGCAAGCAGTTATAAAACAGGCAAGTGTTCCCCCAATTAGGGCACGTAGTCCTAAACGGGCTAAATCTGCTTGACGATTAGGTGCGATCGCGCCAATACCGCCAATTTGAATACCCATTGAACCAATATTGGCAAAGCCACAAAGAGCGTAGGTAGCAATAGTAATTGCTCTGTCTGATATTTGAGATTGCTCAATTAGGGCTTTAAGATCCAAATAGGCAAGAAACTCATTTAATATAGTCTTTTTACCTAACAAAACCCCGACTGTAGTACAGTCTTGCCAAGGAATACCCATTAACCAAGCCACAGGAGCAAGTAGGAAAGAAAAGACCCACTCTAAGGATAGTTGTGGTATACCAACCAATCCACCGAACCACCCCAGCACAGCATTGACGAGGGCTAACAAACCTAAAAAAGCAATGAGCATGGCCCCTACATTAGCAGCCAGTTTTAGACCTTCTAAGGCCCCGGTTGTGGCAGCATCAATGCCATTTACCGTCGTTGGTTCTACCTCAATAGAGATTTGTCCCCCTGTTTTAGATGGCTCAGTTTCTGGGTAGAGTAATTTAGAAATGGCCAATGCAGCAGGTGCCGACATTACAGAAGCAGCAATTAGATGTTGAGCTGGCACACCAAAGGAAATGTAAGCAGCAAGTACACCTCCTGCTACAGTAGCAAATCCCCCCGTCATAACTGCGTGCAATTCTGACATGGTCATGGTAGCCACGTAAGGTTTAATTAGTAGGGGTGCTTCGGTTTGCCCAACAAAAATATTAGAGGCAGCACAGAGAGTTTCTGCCCCCGATGTTTTTAAGGTTTTAAGCATTATCCATGCCACACCCTTAACCAGTTGCTGCAAAATTCTATAGTGATACAGAATGGTGATGAAAGAAGAGAAAAAGATAATAGTGGGTAGTACTTTGAAGGCAATAAAACGCTCCTCTAAATTTTCCCCAAAGACAAACTTTGCCCCAGCATCAGAAAAATTAAGGAACTGACTCACCAGCTTGCCCAACCAATCAAAGATGGCAAAACCTAATTCTGTTTTAAGGATTAAAATACCAAAAATTAACTGCAAGGCAATGCCCCATAAAACAGGTTGCCAGCGAATTGCCCGCCGATTGATTGATAAAGCGTAAGCTACACCAAGGAAAACAAACAAGCCTAGGGCAGAAATTAAACGCTCCATAAGGAAATTAATCAAACTCTGGGGCCCAAACCTCAGCAACAGGTAGTTCCCAGCCCGGAAGCAACTCTGGTACTCTCAAAACATCCCCATCGTGTAGCACAACTTTCTCAGCATCAGGACGATAAACTTCCATTGTCCTAGTTCTAGGGTCAACTAACACCCCAACTTGAGTACCTAATGCCAAAAAATCTTGAATTTTCTGACGCAGCTTAGTTAAAGAGTCTGACTTAGATTTAACTTCAAAAATTAAATCAGGTACTAACTGAGCATAATTTTCTGTAGTTCGCTTCAGTTTCTCAGCACGGATAAAAGATGCATCGGGAGCGCGGACATCCTTCTCTGTATTTGGTAGTATAAAACCAGCACTAGAAGCCGTTACTCTTCCTAACTTGCGAGGTCTTACCCAGTGAGATAACTGAGCTATGATTGCTGCTGCAACTTCATCGGATTCTAATCCTGAGGGACTCATAACAATAATTTCTCCACCCACTAACTCCATCCGATAGTCCGGATGTTCAGCTTGCAGTCGTTCTAAGTCTTTAATCTTCAAACCAGACATGGTTAGAACCTCCCTAAAAGCTGGTCTATGGTTCTATTATCTATGCAAAGTACATCGTTCACGGAAACGTGGCGACCTGGAGAGATAACAATTACCACAACTAAGGTGATGAACCCCTAATTTCTAATTTGTACTGGCATAATTAGATAAGTCATCTTTGTTTCACCCAAAGGCCTGAGAATCACAGGGGTATTAGCCTCATTGGTCTGCATCAAAATATTAGAAGTGGCAAGAGCCTTTAATCCTTCGATCAGGTATTTAACATTAAAAGCAACCTCAATGCTCTCCCCGGAGATTTCACAGGGCATTGACTCCCTACCACTACCCACATCTCTTGCCTCTACCGATAGATCAACTTGCCCTTTGGCACTATCAATACTAAACTTAACGATATTATTCTTTTGATCAGCTAAAACAGCAATCCGCTCTACTGCTGAAAGCAATTGACGGCGATCTAGGGTAATCTGTCGCTCGAATTGCTCAGGAATCAGCTGTCCGTAAGCTGGGTACTGTCCTTCTAGGGTACGACTGGTTAAGCGGTATTCTCCTGCTTGAAAAACAATCTGACCTTTTTCAAACTGGAGAGCAACAGTTTCACTCCCTTGACCCATTGAGAGCATTCTTTCTAGTTCACGCAAAGCTCTAGCTGGTAAGGTTAGCTCTAGTTCTTCGAGATCTTCGGAATTAGCAACTTCGTCTCCAACTTCTGCTTTCTTAAGCAAAGTAGTTTCCACAACTGCTAGTCGATGGCCATCTGTAGCGGCAAACTCTAAGCTATCCTGCTGCATTGTCAGGTGTACCCCTGTCAGCACCTGCTTAGTTTCATCGGAACTCGTGGCAAACAGAGAACCCCGTAATCCTTCCTTTAAGACTTCAACTGGTAAATGAAGAGCTATACCAGAAGATTCGGGTAAGGGGGGAAACTCCTCAGAATCCATTCCTCTAACTTGGTAACGTCCCGAAGCAGAGGTCAAAGTGACAATTAGACTATCGCTGTCCATGTCACTATCTTTTTGGACGATATCTTCTAAAGTAATTTCTCCTTCTGGTAGACGGGAGACAATGTCTAGGGTAAGTTTAGCTGGTAGGGTGATTTCGCCCCCTACCTCCACAAGAGCCGCAAAACTAGTCTGAATACCAAGACTTAGATCAAAAGCCGTTAGTAGCACCCGCTGAGAATCTCTATCAGCCTTCAGTAAAACATTACCTAGTATCGGATGGGTAGGGCGAGAGGGAACTGCACGACTAACCAGTGAGAGGTTGGAATTTAGTTCGGTTTGGCTGCAACTTAGTTTCATGCAATTTCGAGGTTTAGCTAGGTAGTTGTGTCCCTTCAGCGACGGAGTGAAACAAGACCTTATCCAGCATAATACTTAAGTTGTTAATTTGTGCTTCCGGAAGTCATTCTTCTAATATTGTGATTTACTCGGGCAATCTCAAGACTCCAGAAACCTGCTCCCAGACGTTGCATGCAACTTCTCTACGTACCCTTGTTTTTACATTTAACTTTCCCATCTTAAGCGGCACTGTCAATGACTTCTGAATTGCGTATCTTCGCAGCCAGTGTCAACAGTTCAGACCAACGCTTTTGCATCTTTTTGGGAGTCAGCTTTAATGCTTTAGCAATCTCAGCATCACTCTTACCTTCCTGTTTGAGCTGGAGTAGCCGCTTTTGAGAAGCATCGAGTTGCTCGACAAATAACTGCCACTGCTGTGAGGATAGACCCAATCTTTGCTCTAATCCTGCTCCTAGCCACTGGTGCACCAACTGCCAGTTAGAGGCGTGAGCGAATTTTTCTAAGTGGTACTTAAAGCGCTGTTGCAAGTAATCCCGCTCTTTGGAAGTCATACCCAAAATATCATCGATTTCCTGGGCTGGTAAGTCTTGCAGCTTTAAGGTTAAGTAATCGGCACAGTCATTATGACCTTGCTGTTGGAGGTATTGGATCAGCTCTTGAATCACCCGTTCCCGCAAAATTCCCTCATGGGGATCAGTAGTTTTGGCAACTAGGTGTTCCCGCAGTTGAGGTGTAAAGGGAGAAGGAGCATCACTACCGAGGTCATCTTTACTCAACTCCAGCGCCTGCTCAAAATCGATGGTAGTTTCCTTCGGCTGGCGCGTAGCAAAGCTTTTGGCCCGTAAGACGATTAGGGGTTGGTTACCGCAATGACGTAAGCTAATACGACGCTTGGCATATTGCTCCGTAAAAGCCATGTATTCAGCTAACTGGAAACGAGTGCGAGGAGTATAATCAGCAGCGACGGGATGCTCTCTGCGGAAAATCTTCAGGCTATCAGCGTAGAAATCCTGTAAAAACTCTTCAATTAGTTGGCATCTACCGTTAAAACCTAGATGGGATTTGGCTCTAGCTACATGACGGTAAACAATCATGCTAAGGCAACTGTGCAATTCTACGCGACCCTGCACTGCACCCAAATCATAGTACTTCAGGCACTTTTGCAGCCGCTGACGACCCAAGTTCAACTGCCAAGAATTTACTTCACCACTGTTTTGAATGCGATCGCTTAAGCGGCAAATTCTCTCTACTTCTATGGCGATGCGCTTGACTACATCTTTAGCAGTACCAGGTAGTGAACCGACTTTTTCCTTTAGTTCACTCAGCAGTTGCTCTCTCAGAACAAAAGAATCAGTTTTTTCTAGATTGTCCGGAGCAGAGTTTTGCTCGGAAGAAGTGAAAGAGGAGGTGGTGGTAGTGATTACTGCGTTCATGGTAAAAGCCCCAAGTCAACTAAAGTTATCGGGGATAGCGCTGAACTTGATTTGATGGTGTTAGTAGAAAATCAATTTCTTTGCTGTCCTTAACTTGAATGTATGCTTTGACCAGGAAGCTTTAGCCAATGCTTGTGTCACTACCTGAGAGGCCACTAGACACCGGAGAACAGTGGTTGAGCCAGATAGACTGTCTTTAATCACTCAAATCCATGTACTAAAAGAGTTTAAACCGTTTTCACCTCTTCTTAATGCCTCCCTTGAGTTAAGCAGTTGTAGTAGACAGTTCGCAAATTGGCTCGATTCGGAAAGAGATGATGGGAGACGGGGTGATGGGGTGATGGGGTGATGG
>JBAUJE010000497.1:0-28991 GCA_049683475.1 Coleofasciculaceae cyanobacterium
CTGGTGCCTAAGGCGCAATGGAACCACTCCGAACCCATCTCGAACTCGGTTGTGAAACGTTGCTGCGGCGAAGATACTTTGGGGGTTGCCCCACGGGAAAATAGCTCGGTGCCAGGTTATCTTTTTAAAACTTAATATGAGAGGTAGATATTCAGATTTCTACCCTTGTTTGGGAGTAGGGAGAGAAATATTAATTCTCTCCTTTACTCTTTTATTTTAGGAGTTATACCAAATCCTGTTGTGACACCCAATTTATAAGGCTACGTGGGGAAAAGGTTAACAGGGAATAGGGTTTTGAGGAAATTGCAAAAAGTGGGTTTTGAGAATAGGATTTGGTACTATGCCTTGAACGGAGTACGCCAAGTTCAGCTTTTTTACTCAAAATGAACATCCTTTTAGCTCATCAGAATGGAAACTGCTTTTATAAGATTACCAATTTAAGTCTTACCCTATGCCAGCAAGTGTAGTTATCACCTCCAAAACTGATCAAAATCAACAAGATTTAGTTATTAAAAGACAAGCTTCTGAACTTTCTTTGCAGGGAACTGTTCAGATACCGGGAGATAAATCGATTTCCCATCGTGCTTTGATGTTGGGTGCAATCGCTCAAGGAGAAACTTGTATTCAAGGCTTATTACTAGGGGACGATCCTCTCAGCACAGCTAGTTGCTTTCGGGGAATGGGTGCAGAAATCTCTGAGTTAAACTCAGAAAAGGTCATAGTAAAGGGTATAGGACTAGGACAGCTACAAGAACCAGTAAATGTATTGAACGCAGGTAATTCTGGAACCACGATGCGCTTAATGCTAGGGCTACTGGCTTCTCAGCCAGGTAAATTCTTCACGGTTACAGGTGACAGTTCTTTAAGATCACGCCCTATGTCCCGCGTTGTTAATCCCTTGCAGGAAATGGGAGCAAAAATTTGGGGGCGTAGGAATGCTTCCTTGGCACCATTAGCAATTCAAGGAGCTGAACTGCGCTCAACTCATTATCATTCTCCGATCGCCTCAGCACAAGTTAAATCCTGTGTACTCTTAGCGGGTTTGATGGTAGAAGGGGAAACCACTGTAACAGAACCAGCTCTTTCCCGTGATCATAGTGAACGGATGCTGCAAGCTTTTGGGGCAAAACTCACTATTGAGCCTGAAACCAATAGCGTCACACTGATTGGTAAACCAACTCTACAGGGACAAACAGTAATTGTTCCTGGTGATATTAGTTCAGCCGCCTTCTGGTTAGTTGCAGGTGCAATTGTTCCCAATTCAAAACTGCTAATTGAAAATGTTGGCATAAACCCCACTCGTACTGGTGTACTAGAAGTACTATTAAGAATGGGGGCTGACATAAAGATGGAAAATCAGCGGGTGGTTGCTGGCGAACCAGTGGCAGATTTAAGTGTGGGACACGGACACCTCAAAGCCTGTACAATTGATGGTGAATTAATTCCTCGCTTAATTGATGAGATTCCCATTATCGCAGTAGCAGCAGTCTTTGCAGAAGGAACAACAATAATTAGAGATGCAGCAGAACTGCGAGTTAAGGAAAGCGATCGCCTCGCTGTAATGGCATCTCAATTAAACAGAATGGGAGCTAGGGTAACAGAATTAGCTGATGGTCTAGAAATTAATGGTGGTACACCCTTAGTCGGTACGGAACTTAATAGTTATGCTGATCACCGGATTGCCATGAGTTTAGCAATCGCTGCTCTCAATGCAACTGGTACTACGACCATCCACGGCGCAGAAGCTGCTACTATCTCTTACCCCAACTTTACCAGCACCCTGCAAAAACTTTGTTGTCAATAGGTTACAGCCATTTCTTGAGGGAAAACAGAGTAAAAATCAGGAAGCTAGAATAGCTTGAGCTGTTTGTTGATTAACTTCGTGTTCTACTTCAAATACATGGGCGTAGAGATTAGCAATAACTTGCTTACCTTCTTGGGTTAATTTGAGATGCTCCAAAGCATTAGTGATATACCGATGGACTACATTCCAATAGAATTTTGGATAATTTAGTCGTACATCGTCTGGGTTGCAATAGCCCAGTTGTTTATTTACGCCCGTTTCTTCAAACTCGTAGTAGAGAGCAGCAATTTTTTCTAGATAGCGCGGATCACTTAGTTGACCAATTAGATCAGCAGCTCTAACTAACCCTGGGTAGTTGATTGTATCTTGATGATCTGAATCTAAGGGTACAGGAAAGCGGGTCAGTTCAATATTCGTCTTGATGATTTCAGTATCAATTAGCTTGTGACCACCAAATCGTTCTTCAATGAAAAGCTTGCCTCGGTCAACATGATAATTAGTGAGACTAGCATCCGTAGAACCGGGAGGAAGTGTGACCGTTTTGTTATTCCTACCTGTGGCATACACCCTGAAAGCGGTTAGATCTTGGCGACAAACCCCCTTGACATAGCCAATGTCGTGACACAAAAGGGAAATCATGAAATGCAGCCAGTCCTCACATGAAACTCCACCTTGACGAATATGCTTACCCCGCAAGATTTCTTGCCCTACAAGAGTTACAAAGATAGTATGTTCAACATTGTGATAAAGGGCATTACTATTGGCAATATTTTCCAATGCCATGTTTCCCACCCAAGTGATAATTTCAGCATAATTCGGGTTTAGACCTCCATAAGCCGAGTAATATCCACTTTTGAGTTCTTGTACAAAAGCATCAATGAGGATTTTGCTAGGGTTAAACATTTGTGTCTAAACTTTTTATTTAAACGAAGTTGAGAGTTTGTCAAATTTAGAGTGACCAGGAAAGATGCAGTTACTAATTAATTTCAATCTGTATTGAAGTAATCAGCACGGATTGTTACATTTCTTAACTATCAATCCATTATATCAGTAAGAAAGGGTATGTATGCACCTTTCTCAAGGTAGATAAAGTAGAACAGTCATGGTAAAAACTCAACAGAAACTTAATCATCTGAAAACGAATTTCGATTATGAGATTCGTCAAAATTAATGAGGGGGCCTTCAGGAACAATGCGAGTTGGATTAATGAAAGGATGACTTTTGTAGTAATGTTGCTTAATATGGTCGAAATTACAGGTTTCTTTTACCCCTGGCTGTTGATATAAATCTTTTAGATAATTCCACAGATTAGGATAATCAACTATGCGGCTCAAGTTGCACTTGAAATGTACGTAGTAGACTGGATCAAAGCGTAAGAGTGTCGTAAACATACACCAGTCAGCTTCAGTAATCTGATCTCCACAGAGATAATGCTGCTCTCCTAGAATTGATTCCCAATAGTTGAGAGCATAAAAAAGTTCCATTACTGCCTCTTTATAGGCATTTTGAGTTGTAGCAAATCCTGAACGATAAACACCATTGTTAATAGGATTGTAAATAGCATTAATCGTGTCTTCTATTTCTGCCTGTAGATATTCTAGGTAAAAGCTAACACTTGCCTGAGAGATAGCCTCGAACTCCGTGTCAAACATGCGGATTATCTCGCGGGATTCATTATTAACAATTGTGCCAGTTTCCTTGTCCCAGAGTATCGGCACTGTTACCCGTCCAGTACATTTGGGTTCAGCTTTAATATATACCTCTCGTAAATAGCGGCTACCGTTAATGGTATCAGGGATACAACCAGGAGCCTCGGAAAATTCCCAGCCATCTTCATCCATAAAAGGATCAACAATAGAAAGGCTAATTGCTTCTTCCAGCCCCTTCAACTTACGCATGAGCAAAGTACGGTGTGCCCAGGGACAGGCATAGGATACATAGAGATGGTAACGTCCAGACTCTGCTTTAAAACCAGTCGAGCCATCAGCACTAACCCAATTGCGGAACTTGGTGGGATTGCGCATAAACCTACCCTGATTATCTTGTTGATATTCTTCAAGAGTCCATTGACCATCAATCAGCATTCCTGTTGCCATATTTTCCTCCTAATAAAACAAAAAATATGAAGGACGAAAAGTACTAACCATACCTCATCCTTCATGATAGAAAATAGATATTTGTTACTCTTCGCTGATGATTTTTGGTACGCGGAAGAATTCACCGTCCTGCTCAGGTGCACCCTGAAGTATTGCCTCTCTGTTAAGGTATTTCTTTAATTCATCTGTTCGAGTCACATTACTGATATCAATCGCCCGTGTCGTTGGTGGTACATCATCAGTATTTAATTCGCTCAGCTGTTGGAAATAATCCAGAATGCTATTGAGCTGACCGACAAATTGCTCTTCTTCTTTGTCCGTCATTTCTAGACGGGCGAGATTAGCAACTTTGCGAACTTGTTCGCGATCAATCATAGGATTGGTAATGGGTAATGGTTAAATTGTTAATGGGTCAAGACGCAATGACTAACACTAGAAGTAGACATCTATGGCAGCGCGACCAGTAGTTTTTAACCAGTTTTGTGCTTCTAGGTAGTTGTTAGGAGCAATGCTAATTGCTTCTTTCCAATACTCGGCTGCTTCGCCAAATAAAGCCTCGGCAGCCTCTAGATCTCCTGCTTGCTTAGTTTGCTCCCCCTGGTGGTGGTAGATTACCGCGATATTGTTGAGAGCTTGAGGCATGCGAGGATTTAGTTCTAGCGCCTCCTTATAGGTATCTATTGCTCTTTCGTGTTCACCATTGCTGGCATAAATCAACCCCATATTATATAGAACAAAGCTGCGGTCGTAGGGATCTTGTTCTAACTCGAGAGCTTCTCTGTAATTATCGAGGGCTTCTGCATATTCTCCATCAGCTTGAGCTGACATACCATCTCGGTAATAGACAAAAGCTTCTTTAGCTTCTTTGTTAGTAGGCAGTATTTTCAGGATGATATCTGCCATTACGGTGAAAGTTTTATCGATGAAGTTATCGTTACGTTGAGTTCTTGGCATAGTGGCTTCTTAATTATTCCCGTAGATCATCCTATCTCGTCTCTGGCAAGGGGTGGCAATTTTGACGTTTTACTTTCCGGTTCAGCTGCTTGGGAGCCAGAATAGAGTTTTCAGCCAATACAAAAAATCCACCTTAACTATGGAATTGGCAGCAGCAGGTAAATTAGTCGGTTCAGTCGCTCAAGCAGTGACACCAGTCTTACTGAAAAAGGTAAATAGTAAATTAAATCCCACTGACCTAGAGAAGGGTTTAATTGCTGGCATGAAAGCAGCCTTTGAGCAGGAAAAGCACCTACTACCTCAGCAATGGCTGTTTTTTCGCTCCGAACCTGATTTTGTTAAGGGATTCCTGGAAAAGTTTTTCCAGACAGAGGGGGTTCAGCAGGAATTACAGAAGCCTCTGAAAAACGAAGGGATGCCAGCAGTTGATTTTCTAGTAGAGAAGTTTAAGCAGGTGGCAGCAGGCGATCGCCACATTACACCCCAAGATAGCTGTATCCTTCCCTGGATTGAGGCCTTTGTCAACACTTATGTCCAGAAAACTGATAATTATTTAAGATTGCAAATTGCCAAAGAGGATTATTTTCGGCAACTGGCGAATTGGTTTGATGATGTTAAATTTGCAGGAATTGCCGTACCAGGGCAAGAGGTGGATAAATCAGAACAACTTGCCCAGATTTTTGTCATGCCTGATGTGGTGGAAGATAGACGTTCTAGTATTCCTGGGAACAAGAGTTAGCCTTAGCAGTAGCAAGTAACCGTCAAGAAGAATTACTACAAGAACAAAGGCAACGAGTTCTCCAGGAAAACTCCTCAGGTAGAAAGTTTCTTGCTCAACGGGTATTAACTCACAACCAGTCTGGCAAGCTAGTAATTTTGGGGGCCCCTGGTTCCGGTAAAACTACCTTGATGAGTTATTTTGCCATGATGCTAGCCGAGAAGCAGCCAGAAAAGTTGGGGTTACATCCAGACACCGACTGGCTGCCAATTTTAATTAAAATGCGAGACTTGGCTAGGGCATCAGCTGAGATTAGTTTGAGGGTATCAGGCAGGCTTAGGAGAGAAGGAAGAGTTAATCGCAACTTTGGTTGCAAAGCTAAAACTAGAGGATAAGAATGCTCATGCCAATGCCTTCACTGCTATGACCTTGGGCATGTTGGGGGTTACATCTGAGAGAATAATCAGTATGATTATCAATTGTTACAGATAATTAGTAAAATTCCGTAATAATACTGGCTTGAAGTATCCCTAACGAAACTTCTTAATCAGTAAAACTTATCTATAGAATGCCAGAACTCTTGATTTTTAGGTAATCTACCACACATTTACTAACAAAATATCTAACTCAGCTAACTTTGCCCAATTAACTAGAAATGGGCTCTCAACTTAGCTAACTTTTGAGGAAAAATCACTATTTACTATAGACGATTCACTATTTGATCTGAATTCACTATTTAAAACACTTACTTTTTAAGCTTAACTACAACCCTAGACATATTCCTCAAAGCAAAATGAGTAAACTTCATCAACACTTCATATGAATGGTGACCTTCGTAGCACATCCTTTAAAAAGAATTAGCTAATCTAGATTCAGTAGTTAAATGGGGAACTCTGATTGAAAGGCTATAAAAAAAATTTGGCAATTTTCCTGAATCTTCTGTTTCACTACTGAATCTCACTAATAGAGACTTTGCAGATTGAAGCACTCAAAGGACAATAACCAAGCCTAACGAGAGTTTCTTCAAGACAAAAAGGAAACATTTACGTGCTAAACGAAATGTAAACAAATGTAACTGAAGAACAAAATCTGGCATAAAAACCAGTACGGAGGGCAGAAAAATATATAGAAGTTCAAAACGGATTGTGAAGTTGGTAGATACGACCTAAACCTCCAACCCTTAAAGAGGCAGGCAATATAAAAATGAGGACTCAACGCAAAAAGTTACTAATTAAAGCAACAACTTGGCTAGTAGGCGAAATCGTTTTAAACCTGCTCGGACTTGATAATTGGGCAGACTACAGCGAATTCGTCTTTGAACAAGAAGCCATGATTGCTAGCCGTCCGCCTCACATGATGGTCGTTGAAGCGCCACCTCAGCAACCGCAATTTAACAGTGGCCTACCTTGCCCCTACACAATCAGCTAGGTTGATCAGCTTTCCTGGATTTTTCAAAGGGAACAGGGAAGATCGAAACGACACCCTACACCCAGTTTCAATAGATCATAGCTAGTCTAACTCTTGACTCATTATCCTTGGATAAGTAACACCGTACTTAGTGAACACCTGCTTTGCGCGTTTAATTAAATCAGTTTGGTAAACAAATTCATCCCGCGCATCCATCGGGTAACATTTGAGTTTATACATAGTTCCCCAAGGCTTTTCTGCCATAATTACCACCACAGGCATCTTAAGTTGAGTATATTTACTGGTAAGAGCCACTCGGTACAAAATCCGCGTAACTAGTTGGCTATCTACCCCGTGAGCTAGGTAAAACTTCGTAACAACCATAGCTTCTAACTGCCCTGCATTAGCATTAGAAACTGCCTCCGTCCAAAGTTTGTTGTGGGGGATCGTCACAATATTATCTTCAGGAGTACGCAGGCGAACACCTCTCAAACCATAACTGACAATCTCGCCATAGTAACCCTCTATTTCGACGCGATCGCCTACTTGATAAGTTACCTCGAACAGACCAATTAACCCAGCAATTACCGAACTAGCATAATCTTTAAAAGCAAAACCCAAAGCAACCGCAACTGTGCCAGTAATCGCCAATAGATTATTGGACGATAACTTAATAAACAAATTTAGCAAAATAGCAGCAGCAGCAGCCAAAACAAAAGTGTGCCAGAAAGGCAAGGATTGTTTGATCCCCAATCGCCATTCCTTATTAACCCGTTCCGATAGCCAAAGAATAACCTTGTCAATGCCAGTAACTATTAGGTAGGTAACTATGACAACAATTATCGCCTGGGTAATTTTCCAAGTAGTAATTTCTGCTAGCAGTTCTTGAGCCTGCTTAGCCGTTTCCTCAGTAGCTTCCTGGGCAGGTTGAGCCAATAGGTAAGAAATGAAATTAGGCATTATCCCTCTTCAGCAATCAAAAAGTTATTACCATCTAGTTCGCTCTTCAACTTGGAATAGTGAGCAGGATTAACTCTGAGCAATTGCTCCCGTTGTTCGATTATTCCAGGTGGGCGTAAAACTTGAACCAAGTTTTGAACTATGTCTTGCTCATCTCCCAAACTAGTAGCAAGATGAGACAAAGTCAGCTCACTATGCAGCAACAAGGAATAGAGAAGACTTTGCTCGTCTGATTCTAAATAGGGTAAATCTGGCAAACTTGGCTTGTCTGCTTTTACTATTACCTTCTCATCTGCCCTATTTTCTTCCGATGGTTCATGGTAAAGCGATCGCAAAAACAAGGGAACGGCTACTTGGCTAATACCACCAGAGATAAGTGCTAAGTGTTCAAAATATTTTATTTGGGCAATCTCTTCTTGCTCTTCTGGGGATGAAGACTCTGACTCTGGTTGTTTTTGAGAGAAGTTGATACTAAATTCTGAAACAACTGGCTCTAACCACTCTTGTAATTGTTCACCACTGAGGAAGGGTAAAGAGATAGTTTGTTGAAAATAAGCCTTGACCTTAAAAACCCGATCAAGATATTCCCAACTAACTTGGTTTGAGCCAATTAACCAAAATCGGCAATTATCTTCAAGTACAGTATTGCGCAAATACTCGATGCCATCTAGACCTTCTATGCAACGCAAAAAACATTGACTCAAATTAGGAATCACTACTATTTCTGGTTTTTCTGACGATCCTGCTAGGGTTCCTCGACCTAGTTGTCCTCGCAGCTTCGTTTCGATGGTGGCTGGGTCAGTAGGCCTTTGCTCCCAGGATAAAAACTGAACAGGGTTATGATGCTGTTCTTGCCAAGCTGCCAAGCCTTCAGTAAGTAAATGAACTCCTGGTTCAATGGGAGTACTTAAGATCACCAGAGAGTTGCAAGCATTGTCTGGTTGTTCAAGCCATTGTGTCAGGGCAGAGTTGATGCCCTCTTGTACTGCTTCCAATTCAGCCGGATGATGGGGCAAAGCCTGAGTAGCACCTTGGAGATGTTGAGAAATATCTGCTGGCAACTGAACGTGAGGTTCGTCCGGTATAGTTGCCTTTTCTAGCTCGATAGAGAGCAAAGCCCCTATTTTACGCAGAGTATTAAAATACCAAGTTTTCAACTGGCTAAACATAAGGCAAGATAATTCCGCTCACAAATACCGATAAAATAAGGCTCTGTCACACTTGGCAAAGAGTCTATGTCTACCAACTCTCCTGCTCCTTTTTCCCCTCAAGAAATTGCTGCAGAAGGTTTAAAGCCTGAGGAATACGAAGAAATTGTCAAACGCCTTGGTCGTCATCCCAATAAGGCCGAACTAGGTATGTTCGGTGTCATGTGGTCAGAACACTGCTGTTATAAGAATTCGCGATCGCTACTTAAACAGTTTCCCACCACAGGCGATCGCATTTTGGTAGGTCCTGGGGAAAACGCCGGAGTCGTAGACATGGGAGATGGTCTGCACGTCGCTTTTAAAATTGAATCTCACAACCACCCCTCTGCCATTGAACCATTCCAAGGTGCAGCAACCGGAGTGGGAGGTATCCTACGGGACATTTTTACCATGGGAGCTCGTCCCATTGCTGTTTTAAACTCCCTGCGTTTTGGTTCCCTTGAAGATGTCAGGACACGACGGTTATTTAGTGGTGTAGTCGAAGGAATTAGTCACTATGGTAATTGTATTGGGGTTCCCACCGTTGGCGGCGAAATCTACTTTGACAAAGTTTACACAGGAAACCCTCTTGTTAACGTTATGGCAATTGGCTTGATGGAAACCCCAGAAATAGTTAAATCTGGGGCATCAGGTGTTGGCAACCCTGTTCTCTACGTTGGTTCAACAACTGGTAGAGATGGTATGGGAGGTGCCAGTTTTGCTAGTGCTGAATTATCGGATAAATCAGTTGATGACCGTCCTGCTGTGCAAGTGGGTGACCCCTTTTTAGAAAAATGTCTAGTTGAAGCTTGCCTTGAGGCATTTAAAACTGGTGCTGTTGTAGCGGCCCAAGATATGGGAGCAGCTGGCCTTACCTGTTCTACTTCCGAAATGGCGGCTAAAGGAGGTGTAGGTATAGAACTGGATTTAGACCTCATTCCTGTGCGAGAAACAGGCATGGTTCCTTATGAATATTTGCTCTCCGAATCCCAGGAAAGAATGCTTTTTGTTGCTCACAAGGGTCGGGAACAAGAGTTAATAGATATTTTCTGCCGCTGGGGACTCCAAGCAGTGGTAGCGGGTAAGGTAATTGAAGAGTCCATTGTACGCATTCTTTTCCAGGGTAAAGTCGCAGCAGACATCCCCGCTACAGCCTTGTCAGACAACACACCAATTTACCAGCGCGAGGTATTAAAAGAACCACCAGAGTATGTTCAGAAAGCCCAAGCCTGGAAGGCAAACCTTCTTCCTTGTTGTACCAATACCGGCATTGATATTCAAGGAACTCACCACAGTTGGAATAAAATCCTTCTCCAGCTCCTAGAAACTCCCACCATCGCCTCTAAACGCTGGGTTTATCGCCAGTATGACCACCAAGTACAAAATAATACCGTTATTTTGCCCGGTGGTGCTGATGCTGCTGTTGTAAGATTGCGTCCAGTCGAAGAGAGGGGTACATCTCATCCCACCTCCCGACGTGGAATTGCTGCAACAGTAGATTGCAATTCTCGTTATGTTTACCTTGAACCTTACGAAGGCGCTAAGGCCGTTGTAGCAGAAGCAGCACGTAATCTTAGTTGTGTAGGTGCAGAACCTGTAGCGGTTACGGATAATCTTAACTTTGGCTCTCCAGAAAAGCCCGTAGGATATTGGCAGTTAGCATCTGCTTGTCAGGGTATAGCGGAAGCTTGTCGGCAGATGGGAACACCTGTGACTGGGGGTAATGTCTCCCTTTACAACGAAACCTTTAATTCCCAAGGAGTACCTCAGCCTATCTACCCAACACCAGTGGTGGGCATGGTGGGGTTAGTTCAAGACATAACTCAAGTATGCACCCAAGGCTGGCAAGCAGAGGGTGATTTGATTTATCTGTTAGGACTTCCTCCTCATAATTTCACCCCTCATCTTTCTTTGGGAGGTTCAGAATATTTGGCAACAATTCATGGTTTAGTCGCAGGGAAGCCACCAGTGGTAGATTTTGATTTGGAACGCAAGGTACAAGCTGCTTGCCGCGAAGGTATCCGTCAAGGCTGGCTGCGTTCTGCCCATGACTGTGCCGAAGGAGGATTGGCTGTTGCTTTAGCGGAAGCTTGTATTGCCGGTCAGCTGGGTGCCGAAATCAATTTAGGACTGAGTGAGGACTCACTACAAGGTCGCTGGGATGAAATTCTTTTTGCCGAGAGTGCCAGCCGGATTCTAGTCTCTGTAAATCCGGAACAACAAGCTAACTGGGAATCTTACCTGCAACAACATTGTCCAGAATGGCAAAAAATCGGTGTTGTCAACGGTAAAAATGCTCATTTGCGACTAATGGCAGATGAAAGACTACCTATGATAGAGGTGAAACTGAAAGAGATGAGCGATCACTTTGACAAGGCTCTTGAAAAACGTTTAATCGTTTAGCTTGAGTTAGAGATGTTAATGTCATCGACCATCTCAACTTTGGTGATTTTGCTTGGATTGTTAACGATGACTGATGATAGTTTTCTTAACAATTAACAAAGCAAAGTTAACAATACTCCATTTACTCACGGTATTTTGGTAGTATTGTTAAGAGATTGTTAAATTTGCTTAACAATCACAAGCAAATCAGCTTAGATACAAGTTTCACTAATTTACTGCATCTACCAGGAGTGAGCATTAAAATGATGCCCCAGCAAACCCTTTCCCCTGATGGAGATCTTAACCCGTCTAACCATGAGTGTCACCAAAAACCGGACAAACCAGAGGAGGCTTGTGGAGTCTTCGGCGTTTATGCACCAGAAGAACATGTCTCTACACTGACTTACTTTGGTCTATTTGCCTTACAACACCGGGGTCAGGAATCAGCTGGAATTGCCACTTTTGAGGGACAGCAGGTTCACTTACATAAGGGGATGGGGCTGGTTTCTCAAGTTTTCAAGGAAGATATTTTGAGTCAATTACCAGGAGAGATGGCGGTTGGTCATACTCGCTACTCTACCACTGGCTCTAGTCATGCAGCCAATGCCCAGCCAGCAGTTGTAAAAACTCGCTTAGGTTCACTGGCTTTGGCTCACAACGGCAATTTGGTCAATACAGCTCAACTGCGAGAAGAATTGCTGAAGCGTGATTATAACTTCCTGACAACTACAGACTCAGAGATGATTGCCATTGCCCTTGGTGCAGAGGTTGATAGCGGCAAAGATTGGTTAGATGCGGCAATTAGTGCTTTTAGCCGCTGTTCCGGAGCTTTCAGTTTAGTTATTGGCACACCAGCTGGCTTAATGGGTGTCCGCGATACCCACGGTATCCGCCCCCTCGTCATTGGTACCCTTGGTTCTCATCCTAAGCGCTACGTTCTCTCCTCAGAAACCTGCGGCTTAGATATCATCGGAGCAGAATACCTGCGAGATGTTGAACCGGGAGAGTTAGTCTGGATTACAGAAGAAGGTTTAGCTTCTTTTCACTGGAGCAAAAAGCCAGAGCGAAAGCTGTGTATTTTTGAGATGATTTATTTTGCCAGACCCGATAGTGTCATGCATGATGAAACTCTCTACAGCTATCGCTTGCGCTTAGGACGTCAGCTGGCAGCAGAATCAACTCCTGAGGCTGATATGGTCATCGCTGTACCCGACTCCGGTATACCAGCGGCGATTGGCTTTTCTAGGGCATCTGGCATTCCCTATGGTGAAGGGTTAATCAAAAATCGTTATGTGGGCCGTACCTTTATCCAGCCAACCCAAAGCATGCGAGAAGCTGGTATCCGCATGAAGCTCAATCCGCTCAAAGATGCCTTAGCTGGCAAACGAATTGTCCTGGTAGATGATTCCATTGTTCGAGGAACAACTAGCCGCAAAATTATTAAAGCTTTACTGGATGCTGGGGCGGCAGAAGTACATATGCGGATTTCTTCGCCGCCAGTTACTCATCCCTGCTTCTACGGCATTGATACTGATACTCAAGACCATTTGATAGCTGCCAGCAACTCAGTAGAAGAGATCGCTGAACATATCGGAGTAGACTCTTTAGCCTTCCTCAGCTTAGAAGGCATGCTACTGGCAACAGGTGAAAATCCCAGTAGCTTCTGTTCAGCCTGTTTCACAGGTGATTATCCTGTTCCGGTTCCGGAGATGCTTAAACGTTCTAAGCTGATGTTAGAAGAGATTAAAGTTTAAGTAATGTCTTAGAAGCTTACAACCCAGCGCCAAGTTGGCGCTGGGTTGTCTTCATTTAGAGATTTACCAATCAGCAAAGAAATGCGGATGGCGAGACTCGAACTCGCACAGCGTAAGCCACACGCCCCTCAAGCGTGCGTGTCTACCAATTCCACCACATCCGCATGGTGTACGAGCCTAGTTGATCAAAAACTAAGCAGATACTAATCTAGCATAATTTATCCTCTTTAACACACTCTAGCAACAGACGGGAAAAAACTTCCGGGAAAGATCGCCTCAGACTTCTTGAAAGCCTTTATCCTTACTGATACTGATGTAGCTGCACTGTTATATATATGAGCTTTTCCAAAATTTTGATTGCCAACCGTGGGGAAATTGCCCTACGCATTATCCGAACCTGTGAGGAGATGGGAATTCCCACCGTTGCGGTTTACTCTACGGTTGACCGGCATGCCCTACATGTGCAGATGGCCGACGAAGCGGTTTGCATCGGTGAACCTATTAGTAGCAAGAGCTACTTAAACATTCCCAACATCATTGCTGCTGCTCTGAGTCGCAACGCTACTGCCATCCATCCCGGCTATGGTTTTTTGGCAGAAAATGCCCGCTTTGCTGAAATCTGTGCAGACCACCAACTTGCCTTTATTGGTCCGACCCCAGAGGCTATAAATTTAATGGGGGATAAGTCCACTGCCAAAGAGACTATGCAAAATGCCAATGTTCCTACCGTGCCAGGAAGTGATGGACTGCTAAGCAGCGAGGCTCAAGCCCAGGCAACTGCCCATGAAATTGGTTATCCTGTCATGATCAAAGCTACTGCCGGTGGTGGCGGACGTGGCATGCGCTTAGTCAACGAAGAGAGTGAACTAACCAGACTTTTCCAAGCAGCTCAGGGGGAAGCAGAAGCTGCCTTTGGTAATTCTGGTGTTTATATGGAGAAATTTATTAGGTGTCCTCGCCACATCGAATTTCAAATTCTTGCTGATAGCTATGGTAACGTAATTCACTTGGGTGAACGGGACTGCTCAATTCAGCGGCGTCACCAAAAACTGCTTGAAGAAGCCCCTAGTCCGGCGCTAACCCCAGAACTGCGAGAAAAAATGGGAACGGCTGCTGTCCAGGCTGCCAAGTCAATTAACTACACTGGTGCTGGTACAGTTGAGTTTCTCCTTGACATGTCGGGTGAGTTCTACTTCATGGAAATGAACACACGTATTCAAGTAGAACATCCTATTACTGAAATGATCACTAACTTGGATTTAATTGCCGAACAAATTCGCATTGCCCAAGGTGAAAAACTACAACTGACTCAAGACCAGGTGGTTTTTACTGGCCATGCCATTGAATGCCGGATCAATGCTGAAGACCCGGATCATAACTTCCGTCCCCATCCCGGCAGAATTAGTGGTTACTTGCCACCTGGAGGTTTAGGTGTTCGCATGGATTCCCATGTTTACACGGATTATGAAATTCCACCCTACTATGACTCTCTAATTGGCAAGTTAATTGTTTGGGGAGTTGATCGAGACACAGCCATTAGGCGCATGAAACGAGCCTTACGGGAGTGTGCCATCACCGGTGTACCAACTACTATTGGCTTTCATCAAAAAATTATGGAAACACCCGAATTTCAGAAGGGTGAAGTTTATACCAACTTTGTCGAACAAATGATGAAAAAATCTCAAGCGGAGGCTTAGAATTTTCTATTGGCGACGAATCCCTCACGTTATTAAATGCGGGGGATTCGTACACTCACCTAATTAAGCATTCTCAGCAGCCCCTGCTGACCTAGAAAAATCTCCCGTAGCAGACTGAAAATCCCCACCAAAATAATCGGGGTAATATCAACTCCTCCTATGGAAGGTACAATTTTGCGTACTGGTACTAAAAAGGGTTCCGTTGGCCAGGCAACAATATTAAAAGGAAAGCTATTCAGATCTAATTGGGGATACCAGGTCAGAACAATCCGGAAGATGAATAAAAAGATCATCACTCCCAGGAAAATACTAAGTATCCAAATGGCGATAGTAGCAGCAGTCATAGCTAATTAGTTACGGAATTCTTGATCTAAAGACGACAAATCTATCAATTGTTAGGTTAATTGGGAATGGTCTAAAGGGGGAGGAACTATCAAATCTCTAATTAGAGATTTCCTCTAAGACCAAAAACTAGCATTTATAATTGTAACTTTAAGTTTTGTAAAGCCAACCAAGTTCAGGAGGCTTTTGGCTTGTTGCTGCTTTCTACCTAAAATGCCAATAAACTTGAATCAGATAGTTGACTTCTCAAGGGATGAAGGGAATATTAGAATTAGTATGAAGAATATTAAAAAGGATTGAAGTTCTATGACACCTTCGTTAGCAAACCTCTTTTGGAGTCTCTTTTGGGGTGCAGTCATCGTGGTTATCCCAGTAACGGTAGGACTCATCTTTATCAGCCAGAAAGATAAAATTCAACGTTCCTAAACCTGATTGTAGGTTGAGGTTTCCTTAAGGAAATGGCGGGGCAGCTGAGTAACTAGCTGCCCTGTTTTTACTGGTTTTACTTAGTATAGGTTGATAGATTAGGGGTTATAGAGATAGATAATAACCAGCAAAACGACAAAAGTAGAGACTGGTTAAGGATAAATCGCTACTATAGGAATGACTTAGGAGAACAGTAATGGTAAACGTCGGGTTTAACTCAGCCGCTATTCTGGGCATTTTTTTAGCAGTGGCAGGAGCCGGTCTTTACTTCCTGCGCACAATACGTCCAGAGCTTTCACGGGATCAGGATATCTTTTTTGCCGCAGTTGGAGTTCTGTGCGGCTGCATTCTGCTTTTCCAAGGATGGCGACTCGATCCAATTCTGCTGTTTGGTCAAGTTCTCCTGACGGGTTCGGCAGCATTTTTTGCCTTTGAAGCAATTCGTTTACGAGGCATTGCCACAGAACAGGCAAAGCGAAATACACCTATTGAGGACTATGAGCGACCCGTCAGTAAGGTTTATCGTACACAAGAGGCCGAGTTGTACGATTATGAAGAGCTAGAGCCATCAGAGGCACGGTATCGTCGGCTGCGAGGAACACCAGACCCCCGTGAACGGGATACTGAGCGCTACGAAGAAGAAGCACGCTCTCCTCGGAGCAGGAGAAGTCCCGAAAGCTATGGTACAGAAGAAAGAGCGACCAGACGTCGGCCAACTCGTCGCAGCAGTCGTACAGTCGAACCATCGGTGTATAGTGTAGATGCCCAGTTAGAGTTAGATAGTGATTGGGAGGAAAAACCTACTCGCACTAGTCGTACTCGCCGGGAACCACCTAGCGTAGATGCTCAGTTAGATAGTGATTGGGAGGAAAGACCTACTCGCACTAGCCGTACTCGCCCCTCTAGACCGGGGAACCCTGACATAGAAACTGGTTCTACTAGAGCCAGAAGGCGTCGTCCGACATCAGACCAGGTATCTTCGCGCTCTACAAGAGGTGGGAAAACATCAGCACAAGAGCCTCCAACTGACGTCGATTACCAACCCATAGATCCCTCCCAAGAAAATGATGATTTAGGTGCTTTTGAAGACTAAAATCTTACCTGGTAGGGTGGAAAAATCCATCGAAAGAACAGGCTATTAGTCTTATAAACTAAGCTAGGAAGCCGGGGTCAGAGTCGGTATAGCTGAATCACTACAGCTCAACTGATAAGCTTAATGGGCAAACAGTCAATTCAGCAGTGGTTAAGGTGGGCTATGGTTTTAAGCCTGATCAGTCTATTGGTATCCTGTAGCCCAGTCAATAACCTGAAAGGATCAATTCTTAACAGCCGTTACAGCGATGAACAACCCGCTCTGAGTGGCAATGGTCAGCTTATTTCCTTTGTCTCTAACCGAGATGGCAAACAGCAAATTATTGTCTATGATTTGCTAAAGCAGGAGGTTGTTACTTTACCCCACTTGAGTCAGGGTAGAGAAATTGCCGAGAATCCTAGTTTGAGTCGCACTGGTCGTTATCTTACCTACATTGCCAACTATCTAGGACGACCAGAAATAATTCTTTATGACCGGGCAACTCAAAGGGAAGAAGTCTTGACTAGAGGTTATCGTGGCTGGCTACGAAATCCTAAAATTAGTGTCGATGGTCGCTACGTTGTTTTTGAAACTAGCCGTCGCGGTCAATGGGATATCGAAGTACTAGATCGTGGACCAAATATAGAATTAGATATTACCGATGACACAGGTAGATGGAGAGATTGAAAAATGCCCTG
Source organism: Coleofasciculaceae cyanobacterium (assembly GCA_049683475.1). Lineage (GTDB taxonomy): Bacteria > Cyanobacteriota > Cyanobacteriia > Cyanobacteriales > Coleofasciculaceae > JBAUJE01. The sequence continues at coordinate 17,498 of JBAUJE010000497.1, forward strand.
GTGATCTCATTAGCTGTTGCTCTAGTTATGTTGTTGACAAGCTGTACTAGTTATGGGCGCATTTTAAATTTTCCCTTTGACCAAGCAGGACGTGGCTTAAATAGTCCAGCCTCAGAATTAACTCCCCACCTGCGGGCACGCTACCTAGTTTTTATTTCTGACAGACGTGGTAGTCAAGACGTTTATCTTTACGATACAACTGCTCGTAGTCTGATTGATTTGCCCGGACTCAATAGCCTGGATGCGATCGCCTCTGAACCAGTGATTTCTGAAGACGGTAATACCATCGTCTTTACTGCAACCAGGGAGGGACGATCAGGAATCTACATCTATAACCGGGAAACACAGCAGTTGCGCAACTTCACAGCCAACCTTCGCGCCCAAGTGCGCCACCCTACCATTAGTGCAGATGGCAAAATAATTGCCTTTGAATCGAGCCAGAGCGGTCAATGGGACATTGTCGTTTATGACAATTCTGGACAGCCTATTGATTTTAGCAAGTGAAGGAAAGCCACTATAAAGAAAGGGGTGTAGGGTAAGAGAAGTTAAAGAACACCTAATCTAAAATCCCAAATCCCAAATATTAGTGTTTTGGCTTGAGGCGTTCAACTAAGAAGTGATGAATAATGTGCTAGAACAGTCCCAGAAGTTTCAAGCAGATCAGAATAAGCAGATCAACACATGAGTACCAGACGCCTGGGTATTGCCAAAGCGGGAATCATCGCCGCCGCAGTTGCGCTCGGTGCTACTACTATTAATACGATCAGCTTGTCTGATGCTACCGAAATAGGGGGAACCTGGGGCTTATTTAAGCTATCCCTTAAGACCAACAGGGCTTTTGCCCAAGATATAGAAGAACGAACTAACATTCGAGTTTATCAAAGAGCAAGTCCAGCTGTTGTTTCTATCAATGCAGGAGAGAGTAGTGGTAGTGGCAGTATCATCAGCTCAGACGGTTTGATTTTAACCAATGCCCACGTTGTCAGGGGTAATCGTACTGTCCGTGTAAGTTTAGAAGATGGTAGACGAGGAGTTGCAGATGTCTTGGCTTTTGCTACCAATGGTCTGGACTTGGCTATTTTGAAAGTTAGGGGTCAAAACAATCTACCGACTATCACCTTTGCCAGAACTCCGGTACAAGTAGGTCAGCGTGCTTTTGCTATTGGTGACCCCTTCGGTCGGTTTCAGGGAACCTTCACCGTTGGTATTGTCAGTCGCATCGACCGACAGCGGGGTTTAATTCAAACTGACGCAGCTATTAATCCTGGCAATTCCGGTGGCCCGTTACTGAATAGTCAAGGAGAATTAATTGGCGTTAATACCGCTATATTTACAGGTGGGCCTGTTGCCGGCAACATTGGTATTGGTTTTGCCATCTCCCTGGAGAGGATACAACCTTTCTTGGCTGCGGTGCGAGAAGGTCGTACCTCTAGTACAACGGTTGCACCCCGTCGCCCCTCTGGCAACCAACAACAACTACGCAGACTATCTCTTAATGGTTCGGTGGTTGCTGGTAGACTTGGACCTGGCAGTAACGTTTTGCCGGTAGATAATAGCTACTTTGACCTTTATGTTTTTGAGGGTAGGGCAGGTCAGCAAGTTCAAATTGAAATGAGTAGTCGGGAACTAGATGCCTATTTGATTCTGCTTGACCCTAACGGCAATGATTTAGCTCAAGATGATGACGGTAACGGTAATAATAACTCTAGAATTATCGTCACTTTACCAGCTAATGGTACTTACTTGTTGATGGCAAACTCTTATGATGCAGGACAAGCTGGGACTTACAGTATAAGAGCTAGGGTAACTGCTGCTGGTGGTGGTAGTTCAGATAATCGGGGGCGCTTCCTGTTGCGACAACGTGGGATTCTAGGTCCTGGTGCCTCAGTACTGCCTGCTGATGGCAGTTTGTACAGAGTTTACACCTTTGAAGGAAGAGCTGGTCAGTCGGTGAGACTTAATTTGGTCAGTCCTGATTTCGACACTTACCTAGAACTGCAAGACTCTGAGGGTAGGCTCATTGACAGGAATGATGATATTGACGAAAGTAATCCCAATTCTGCTCTCGTCGTTGTCTTACCTAGTAATGATACCTATCGGGTAATTGTTAACGCCTATGACAGTAATGGTCGTGGACGGTATCTTTTGACGGTTCGTTAGCTTATATAGCAACGGAAATATCGGCTAGGACATTAATAATTTTGCTTTAAAGGGAACAGGGAACAGGGAACAGGGAAAAAAATGCCGGTTAGCTTAGTTATTAAAGCAAACCTAGCCAGGTTAATAAACCTTGTCCTGTCAGTAATTCTAGTATTAATAAACCAAGAAAACCCACCATTGCAAACCGCCCATTGATTTGCTCTGCGTAGGCCGTCCAACCAAAAGCTGGTTCTGGCTGGTAAGAAGATACCTGAGGGGATTGATCAGAAGTAGATGTTTCAGAACTCATAGCTTGGAAATAGTTTCTTGCTCAGACTGCTCAGACTCTAAGTTTTGCACAGATTCAATTAGCGATCGCACCTGGGAAACTCCTGCTGATGGTTCAAACTTGAGGGGAAATTTACCCCGTATGAGCATTCTTAACCCCAACGGCCCTAAGCTAATTAACCCCTTAATATCCCGCAAATAGTTACCAACTACTTGTAAGCCAAACTTACGCTCATCGATCCAGCCTCCCTGTTTAACTAGATTAATTAGTACCTTACGATGGCGGATTTGGCGACTAGCTTGTTCATCTTTGTTGGTAAGGATTTCTTGCTTAATCCTACCTATTTGATCCATCGGAGCAACATCCATAGGACAAACAGCATTGCACATGTAACAACGAGTACAGCCCCAAACACCTTGGGTGCCTTGGTTATATTGTTCCAGACGATTTTCTGTTGTTCCATCGCGGGAGTCTACTACTAGGCGTTGCGCTTTGGCGAGGGCATGAGGACCAACAAAATCTGAGTTAACTTCTCTAGCGTTGCACTCCGAATAACAGGCACCACACATAATACAATTACCTGTTTGATCTAAACGCGATCGCTCTTCAGGGGTTTGCAAAAACTCTCGTTCCGGAATTTTCCTTGAACCAGTACTAACATAAGGATCTACTGCTTCTAAGTTATCCCAGAAACTGCTCATATCTACTACTAAATCCTTAATTACTGGCATATTACCAAGAGGGGCAATAGTAATTTCTGGTATTCCACCATCTTGCCCAGAAGCCAGAGAAGCTAATTCTTTGCCTATATTTTCCTTACAAGCTAAAGCCGATCTCCCATTAATACGCATAGTGCAGCTGCCACAAATTGTGTTGCGACAATTTTTACGAAAAGCTAAGCTCCCATCCTGTTCCCATTTGATCCGATTTAGGCATTCGAGAATTGTATTTCCCTCCTTGACATCTATGGTGTAAGTCTGTACAAGAGGGGACGTGTTTTGAGTCTGCCGAACTATTTTAAAACTAACTTGCATACAGAGAAGCTCTCAATTGTCTAAACGCTGGTCAGAAAATGCTGCTGCTGACAGCTAAAAGGTCATCATACTAACTTCTTTGAGTAGAATTTATTAAATTTATTGAGATTAGCCTTGGGAGATTCTAATTTTTCTTTTGTTGAACCGGGCTATATTGATTGTTTCGACTTTGTCACTTTTTGGGCTGAGTTATAGCAGAAACCGCTAGCCTTCAAGGCTTATAGCTTACTAGACTAGTCAACTATATTTTCTTTTTCTCTAAGGTATAACCTGTCTCATACATTGTTGCTAAATCCTAATTTATCCTAATAATCTTCCTTCTTGGGCAATGATTGTGGCGTTCAACTGCTTCAATCTCATATTTCTCTGCCATTTCCTAAAATTCACTGGGCAATCGAACTTTAATGTACTTGCTCAGACACAAAAAACTCAGCAGTAAGATTTGGGCTTATACATTTAAACCATCTGTCTAATCAGCTGACTTACTAGATTATTTAACAGCATGGCTCACTAAAGCAGCAACTCTTGAGAAACTGGCAATGATTTACCGATATTTACTTATAGTCTAAGGCATAACTGCTGTCTTCTTATAATAAAATCCTGCTGCTTTGAACTCAAACCAGGATAATTGCCATTGAGATAATTTTACTTGTAGAAGCTTAAATGGGCATAGGTTCATCTGCTTTTGCCTAATTACGTGAAGATTTGAACAAATGCGGGAAAAATACTTGTCAAGTTAGATAGATTTAACGATATATTTTTTATATAGCCAAGGAACTTGGCAGTACAATGAACATTACCGTCTTGAAGAAATAAGGATATCTTGCGAGATTATGACTGATACATCAACTACTCCCTTAACAGGGAAAGCCTTACTTCAAAAAGTAAAAGAGCTATCACACTTGCCTCGACGAGAAACAGCAAAACGTTGTGGTTATTACACTACAACTAAAAGCGACCAAACTCGCGTCAATTTAACAGATTTTTATGACGCGGTGCTTGCAGCAAAAGGTGTTCCTCTAGATCCAGAAGGCACAAAAGATGGTCGTGGTCGGGAACCTACGTATCGTGTAAGTGTCCATAAAAATGGTCAAATTGTGATTGGTTCAACCTACACTCAGGCAATGGGATTACAGCCTGGAGATGAGTTTGAAATTAAGCTAGGCTACAAACATATTCATCTCAAACAGGTTGATGGAGACACAAGTATAGAATCTGAGGAAAGAGTTGCTGCTGCTTCATAGCCACAAGCAGTGACTTTCTAGGATGGGTCTTATTTTTATCCATCCTCTGTAACTTTCTCTATATATAGCTCCTCACAATTTGCTGCTCTTGCCAATGACTATCTTTGCTTCGGCAGATAATCAGTGGTTTGTGTCACTGATCACATCAAATTACCTTTTGAAAGTAGCGGTTTTTTTTATCGCTTGGGCAGCTTTGTGGCTGCCTTTGGCAATTCCCATCGCTACATTTCTAAAATGGCATCCTTCCCGACCTTTGACAGTAGAACAAAAGCTGCCATTGCTGGCATCTCTTTATTTAATTGCTCCCCTAATTTTATGGGGAGTGGCTTGGTTAGAGAACAATAATTTTTCCGCTTACGGCTTGGAGTGGAAAATAAAAGTTTTAGAATCATTGCTACTAGGCATAACTGTAGGAATTTTCAGCTTAGCAGTTGTCTTCATTTGTCAATGGGTAGTAGGTTGGGTCGAGTGGAATTTTAATAATTGGCAGCGTCTGAGAAGAATTTTTCTTCCCCTGCTCTTGTTATGTTTATGGATTAGTATTACAGAAGAATTAATTTTTCGCGGCTTTTTACTCAACGAATTCTCCCAAGGCATAATATTAGCCAACTCTTACTGGCTGGCTGGGGCAATTTCTAGCCTCATATTTGCCCTAGCCCACCTTGTTTGGGAACAAAAAAACACTTTACCTCAACTTCCAGGATTATGGTTGATGGGAATGGTATTAGTATTAGCCCGTTGGCTGGACAATGGTAGTCTCGGTTTAGCTTGGGGACTACATGTAGGTTTGATTTGGGGTTTTGCTTGTCTAGAAGATGCCAAATTGATTTCTTACACAGGTAAAGGTTCAATTTGGATGACAGGTTGGGGAGGTAATCCTTTAGCGGGGGTTACTGGTTGTTTCTTTTTGTTGGGAGTTGGTCTTTTACTACTACTGCTGTCAGATTATTTTGTTTTTCTAACTTTCTAATACTCATCTCTTAATCAAAACAAATACTGCCACAGCCAGCACAAAATAGCCAAAGCCTTTTTCTAGCTGTTTTGATTTTATGAACTTGCTTAAGTAAGCACCGCTGATTGTCCCTAAAGCAGCAGCGAGAGTGAAAGAAATCATTAATTGCCAATCTAAGTCAACATGAGATAGATAACCAAGAAATCCTGCCGCAGAATTGAAGACAATGATCAGTAATGAGGTGCCAATTGCTTTCTTGATAGGAATCCCTCCGAGCAAGACAAGAGCAGGGACAATCAAAAAACCACCTCCTACCCCTACAAAGCCTGTAATGATCCCCACTCCTAAACCCTCGATTGGTAAGACAAGCCAGTGCTGTTGGCGACCAGAGCGATAATTGGACTTTCCTCGTGCCAGAAGATGATTCGGCTTGGTCTTTTTGCTACCCTTACGAATCATCAGAATGCTAGCTAGCAACATGACAATGCCAAAGCAAATTAGTTGGAAAGTGTCTGTGATAAAGGGCAGGGAAGTTAGCTTAGCACCAAAGTAAGCACCTAGCATCGCAGCTGGAGTAAAGATAGTCACAGTTTTGAGGTTGACATTACCCTGTAACCAGTGAGGAATAGCACCGATTAAACTAACAGTACCTACGATGATCAGGCTCATGGCGATCGCAACTTTTGGGCTGAGTCCCATAACATAAATTAAGATTGGCACTGCTAGGACAGAACCACCGCCACCCATTAATCCTAAGCTCAGACCAATGCAGACTGCCAAAAGATGGCCAATAATCGCCGTAACCATAATGGTGATACACAATTAAATTGCTTATTTATTCAAAACCCTTCCTCACCCCCCCACCTCCTCATCTTTCCTATTGGGCTTTCTTAGATGCTTGACAGCTTAAACCTACTGATTGTAGGGGAGTTTGGCTAAAAGCATCGCCATGGCACAAGTATTAGTGATACCTGCAAAGACTAAACCTGCTCCTACAAACCCACTTAAAATCAAAAACCAGGGAGAAATAAAGACACCAAGTAAAGTACCTGTCACAACTAGGGAACCTGCTACAATCTGCACCTGACGCATAATACTAATGGGAGCATTTTTGTTAATTTGAGTAGAATAACCAAATTGTTTCCAAGCATTAAGTCCACCTTGCAAATGACTAACTTTTGACCAACCTATGGCAAACAATTTCTGCGCAGCTTGACGGGAGCGATTGCCAGTTTGACAATAGAGAACTAATTGCTGATTACTATTATTGGCAATCTCAGCAGGCTCGAAGCGAGACAAAGGTATAAGTCTAGCTCCTGAAATATGCTCACCGGCGTATTCAGATGGTTCTCGAACATCGACTAAAGTTATAGAATCTTGTTCTAGCAACTTTTTCAGAGTCTGAGCATCAACTGTTTGTAGTTTTTCAACTAATTTGCGGCTGTCTGTATTCATCTTTTTTCCTCCATTAAGTAACTGAATTAAATTTGACCCTGCTTATTTGGGATGTTAGATAGTCGATAACATTAGCCCTTGTTTGAAAACCTGTGGAAAATCCCTTCATCTAAAATCGAATGACAAGATTAGGGAGTTCTCGAAACCTTACCGCAGTTCTGATTCGCCGGAACTGCTTCAGCAATTTTCTTCGGATCTGGTAAATTGAGAGATGCCATTAACTTAATGAAACTGGCGCAAGATCTTTTAGCAAAGCGAGAATTAAATTGCTTTTCTTCTGCAATAGTGGAGACGGTTTGTCCTTTGTAGTCGTGACCGGGATAAATTAATGTTGCCTCTGGTAGAGTAAATAGTCGTTGAGTTACGGACTCATATAAGGTTCCCGCATCCCCACCCTGGAAGTCAGTGCGTCCACAACCTCTGATAAATAAAGCATCTCCTGTTAAAACTCGGTCTTTGTTAATTAGATATGCCATGTGGCTGTCGGTGTGGCCAGGAGTTGCGATCGCTTCAATCTGCACTTCTCCGACTGACAACACTTCTCCATCACTTAGGAGGCGATCAGCACAAACTGACTTAGCACCAAATGGCATAACTCCCTGACAGCCAGTAATTTCTCTCAGTTTGCCTGTTCCTGTAATATGGTCAGCATGGATATGAGTCTCCAGACCAAAGAGAAGCTTTAAACCAAGTTCCTGGAGCAGTTTGAGGTCACGTTCTACCTGTTCTAAAACTGGATCGACTAGTACAGCTACTCTGCTGCTGGTGTCGGCAATTAGATAAGTATAAGTACTTGTTTCTGGATCGAAGAGTTGGCGGAAAAGCATAACTGGTTAACCTCCTAAGCTAGGCGTTGCTCACACAATAACTATATAGTAATATGCTACTACCTTTGCAAAGGCTCATTATCAGCCTTAACAAAACTTTGACTGTTGAGTCAGACCAAGATTAAGAGAATGCTTCTACCAAGTTTCTCACCTAGTCAGAAGCATTTATAAAGAAAAAATTAAGGAATTGCCATTACCAACTAGATCAAAACTAGAAAGTTTTTACCGAAGTTTATCTAGGGAATTTCTGTACCTCAGGTAACATAAAAGGTATAGTTACTTGATGTATTGAATGACCAACAATATCTAAATCTGGTCAGGGAAAATCTGTAGAAATAGAAAATTTATGGCTAATTTAACATCTACCAAGCCTAGCTCAGACACAAGCACTAACGATACTGCTCAAGCAGGCAAAATACTCCATTATCAAATTGTCATTGTCGGAGGAGGAGCAGCCGGAATAACCACCGCATCACAGCTTTTAGCAAAAGATAAGTCATTAGATATCGCTATTATCGAACCGGCAAATAAGCACTACTATCAACCAGGCTGGACGCTGGTGGGAGGAGGTGTCTTTACATTGGAAGACACTAGTAGAGATGAAAAAGACTGTATTCCTCCGGGAACAACTTGGATTAAAGACTATGTAAACAAATTAGATCCAGAACACAATCTCGTCATCACGAAAGAAGGAATACAGATTGAGTATCAATATTTGATTTTAGCTCCCGGTATACAGATTGACTGGCATCTAATAAAGGGACTTAAAGAAGCATTAGGTAAGGACGGAGTTACCAGTATTTATGATAAGAATTATGCTCCTCACACCTGGGAAGTTATTAACAATTTTTCAGGTGGTACAGCCATATTTACCTATCCCAACACACCAATTAAATGTGGTGGAGCACCTCAAAAAATTATGTACATGGCAGATGATGTCTTTAAGGGTAAAAGTGGTGTAAAGAGAAAAACTAAAGTTATCTTTGCCACCGCTACTGCTGGTATGTTTCCTGTACCAGAATATCGTGAAGCCCTAGAAAAGGTAGTTGAACGCAAAAATATTCAAGTTAACTACAAGCACAACCTCAAGGAAATTAAAGCAGAAACTAAAGAAGCCATCTTTGATGTCATTACCGAAGAAGGGGTGCAAGAAGTTAGCATTAAATACGAGATGATTCATGTTGCCCCGCCAATGAGCGCTCCTGACTTCATTAAAGAAAGTCCCCTAGCCATTCAGGAAGGAGCGGCTCAAGGTTGGGTTGATGTTAACAAAAATACTTTGCAACATAACGTTTATCCCAACGTTTTTAGCTTAGGTGATGCCTCTTCTTTGCCTACTTCTAAAACAGCCGCTGCCATTCGTAAACAAGCACCAGTGTTAGTTACTAATTTACTTGCTCTAAAGTCAGCAAGCTCCCTACAAGGTAACTATAATGGCTACACCTGCTGTCCTCTAATTACTAGTTATGGCACGGTAGTCATGGCAGAATTTGATTACGAGAATAAACCTACATCTAGCTTTCCTTTTGACCCTAGCCAAGAGCGCTATAGTATGTGGATACTTAAAAGGTATGTGTTTCCTTGGTTGTACTGGAATCGGATGTTAAAAGGGAAACTATTTGAAGGGGATCGATTGAAATTCCTGAAAAACCTATTTGCTTAGTCAGGATAAAATGGGCAGTGGAAAAGGAAAAACTGATTGTCTTTTTCGTTTACCTAAAAATAAAAGGTTCATGTTTCCTCTTCCCTGTTCCCTATCCGAGACGCTCCGCAAACTCGACACTGAGTGCAAACCATACTTTTGCTAGAAGTCTAACGAATAAGCTTTGTACTACTTTCTGGTGATATGGTAAGATAGTAATAGTTTGTAAATGGAGCAATAGCAGCTTCATGTTGATCGAAAATGATCAAAGCTTATCATCACAGAAAATCCCTTAGGAGCAAGCAGACAGATGAGTGTTGAATATCAACAGCTGTCTCCTGAGGCTTTAACTCTGATGGCTGAATTCTTTAAGGTTTTATCGGAAGTTAGTCGTCTACAAATTATTTGTTCTCTTAAAGCAGGGGCGAAGAACGTTACGCAGATTATTGAAGCAACCGGCTTAGGACAAGCTAATGTCTCTAAACATCTTAAGATATTGACACAAGCAGGAATTGTTGCTCGTACTCCTCAAGGGTCAAGTGTCTTTTACCAAATAGTTAACCCCTTTATTTTTGAGCTGTGTGATTTAGTCTGTGATTCTCTATCAGCTCAAATGCAGCAACAGCATCAACATTTGCTGCAACTAAAAGCACTTCAGAAAAGCGTGTAGTTGAGATTGCCAATGCACAGTAGATTGACTAAAAAATCATAATAGAAGTTTTTGGTATTGCATTATTTCTACTGGAATTCTGAGTATAGTTTTACCTAATTGGGTCAAGGCAAACTTTGATTTCAGAGAAGGAGGAACCTCTTGCAAAGAAACTGGGACAAAACCCAAACGACTGTAGAATTCCCTCAAGTTCTTACCTAAACATTCCAGATAAAGTGGTTGACTGGCCTCGTGAATTAAGTGTTGAGTTAGAAGGGTCCCTAAGCCACGGTTTCGCCAAGCTTTTTTAACTACCAAACTACCTAACTCCTGAGCGCCAGAAAAACTACGTAGCTGTCCACAAGCCACAATTTTACTATCAGATTCAATCAACCAAAATTGCTCAGCGTGCAGTTGAGTCGGGTCAAGTGCAGCACCTAGTACCAAAAAGCGAATTGACCATATATCTTGGTTGGAGGCACGGCGTAAAATACATCCCGCTGGCAATGATGGAGATAGTTGGCTCATGCAATTTGCCGTTTTTGATTTAAGGTGCCTGCAACTGATTAGAAATTACCGAAAAGTAGCAATTTGCGTCGATACCTAGCAATAAAGTAAACTACTCTGTTTCTTTTTGTTTCTTTATTTCTCTTAAAGCTTCTTGACCAGCACCAACAGCTAATCCCATAATTGCACCAATAGTACCATACTGAGAGTGGGCTTGTGGGTTGCGATCGCCTCTATTAATCTCAGCCAGGGATATTCCCAAAATCAGACCAACGATACCAGTTACAACAGCTGAGAAAATAATACGGTTAATATTCATGCGTTTTACCTCAGTCTGACTAGACTTATTTCTATTTCTTGTCGTTTCAATTGTCACAAGAGGAGGTTAAACTTTAGTCTTAATTTCAGATTTTTTAACACAAACTGCCAAAAAAGCCCAAGTATTGCTACCTGGGCTTGATTATTCTTTACTTTTAATTATCCCTAGTCAGTAGTTAACTCTTAAGGCTTACCAGAGAAAGTTTTCTCCTTCGGTTGCTCCTCTCTGCGTTCTGCCTCTACCAGCTTCTGTTCCTGTTTCTGATTAGGTAGACCAAACAAGCGCTCACTCAGACTCTTAATCACAATGTAGATAATTGGCACCAAAAACAAACTTAAGAAAGTAGCAACGAACATCCCCCCAAAGACAGCTGTCCCTAGGGACTGTCGGCTACCTGCTCCAGCACCAGTGGCAATTGTCAGGGGAAAAATACTGCT
>JBAUJE010000498.1:0-3781 GCA_049683475.1 Coleofasciculaceae cyanobacterium
GGTCGTCAAACTTTTCAGGCTGGCTTTTTATCTGGATTGCGGTTGCAACAATATTACTTTATTACATTATTTTTAATTGCACAAGTCTTGGTAATGGTAGGGTGGGCAAGTGCTAAATGAGTTGAAAATAGACTATTTCTGGTAAAACTTGCCCCACTACAGCTTCTAAAACTTTCTAACTGCCTATCATAAAAGTAGTGTTTACTAGGCAAGTACTATGCTAGAGTCTCGTGCCTTTGAAGATTACCAGCAGCGTATTACAGACATAGTTCATTCTTTAGAGGAAGAGAATCAAGAAGATATCGAAAACATTACTAGAATTTTGTCTAGAATTACTCATCTGCCTTTTGAACAGATAAAACCTCGCCTGCATAGCTTGGTGAAAAAGTTGGTTGAATTACAGGAAGTTCCTTTTTATGCAAAGGCAACACCGCAAGAATGGACAGAGGCTTTTTCTGTTTGGGTAGAAAGCCATCGCGGACTGGCACTACCATCTTTGTCAGATGAAGCTATTAGCCGAGAAAGTATCTACGGAGATGAGCGCTGAATGCCTTTCTTGGTTGATACTAATCTCTTACTGAGAAGCATAGATTTAGCTCATCCGATGAATAAGGTTGCAATTAAGGCACTGACCACATTACGCGGACAGGGTGAACAGCTTTGCATTGTGCCACAAAACCTGATTGAATTCTGGAATGTTTATACACGTCCACGAGAAAGGAATGGATTAGGACGTACTCCTCTAGAAGCTGAGGAAGAAGTAAATCAGCTCAAAACCTTCTTTCTGGTTCTACCTGATACGGCTGCGATTTATCCCCAATGGGAACGGTTGGTGGTTACTCATGCTGTCAGTGGGGTAAATGTTCATGATACAAGGCTAGTGGCAGCCATGCTGGTGCATGGTTTGACCCATATTCTGACCTTCAATACTAACGATTTCACCCGATTTTCAGAGATTACGGCGGTTCATCCCACTGTTTTCTAGCAGGTGGCTTCAAGAAGTTAATGTCGAAACACGCCCGAGGGGTTCTCCAGATTGATTTGGACAGGTTGTTCTCTCTCCGTGTCTGTGCGTCTCCCCAACCTTCACCAAAAACTGCATATCCTCCCATTCCCCAGAACTAGAGGTTATTAGTAGAGGAATAATCGGCAGTTAAATAGAAAATGAAGGTAAAAGTCTACCAGTTAGAAATAATCTCTCAGCTTAGATTAACTTTGAGGAAAGCGCTGCCTTGGAGTGTGGTGTTGGTGGGAGTGATGGGGTTAATGACGGGAGTAGCTACTCCGACGCTGGGACAAACTGAGTCGAATTCTGCACAGCAGGAGGAATTGGGGGAAGCTCAAGGGCTGAAGGCTACTACTGTTGAGGGCAGACTCGATAGTAATAGCCAAACTCTTGAAGATGGCAGATATTTTAATGGACACCTCTTTGAGGGTAAAGCAGACCAGCAAATTGTTATTGAGCTAAACAGCAGTGAGTTTGACCCTTGGCTATTTTTGTTCGATTCAGAGTCAAACATAATTGCTGATGATAGTGGTAATGGGAATAATGCCAAAATTACAGTTACCTTACCGACCACAGGTACTTATGGGATTACAGTCGTTAATATCAAAGCTGGAGAAACTGGTAACTATACTCTGAGTTGGCGAGAAGCGACAGCAGATGAGCTAGAGTTGACAGAAGCTGAAAATCTCCATAGACGAATAACAGAGCTACGCAATCAGGGTAAGTACGATGAAGCTATACCCCTAGCAGAACGTTTCCTTGCTATTAGGAAGAAAGTACTAGGCTCAGAGCATCCTGATGTGGCAACTAGTCTCAACAATCTGGCATATTTGTACGAAAGTCAGGGCAGGTACGAGCAAGCAGAACCCCTTTATCACCAAGCCTTAGAAATGTACCAACGCCTGCTGGGACAGGAGCATCCTGATGTAGCAACCAGCCTCAACAATCTGGCTGCTTTGTACCAAAGTCAGGGAAGGTATGAACAAGCAGAACCCCTTTATCGCCAAGCTTTAGAAATAAACCAACGCCTCCTAGGACAGGAGCATCCTAGTGTGGCAGACGGCCTCAACAATCTGGCATATTTGTACTCTTCTCAGGGAAGGTATGAACAAGCAGAACCTCTTTATCGCCGAGCTTTAGAAATAAACCAACGCCTCCTAGGACAGAAGCATCCTAGTGTGGCAGTTGACCTCAACAATCTGGCACTTTTGTACTCTTCTCAGGGAAGGTATGAACAAGCAGAACCTCTTTATCGCCGAGCTTTAGAAATAAACCAACGCCTCCTAGGACAGGAGCATCCTAATGTTGCAACTAGTCTCAATAATCTGGCTAGTTTGTACTCTTCTCAGGGAAGGTACGAACAAGCAGAACCCCTTCATCGCCAAGCTTTAGAAATAAGGCAACGCCTACTGGGACAAGAGCATCCTCTTGTGGCAGTTGACCTCAACAATCTGGCACTTTTGTACTCTTCTCAGGGAAGGTACGAACTAGCCGAGGTTCTTTATCGCCAAGCCTTAGAAATGAGGCAACGCCTACTGGGACAAGAGCATCCTGATGTAGCACAAAGCCTCAACAACCTGGCAGGTTTGTACGATAGTCAGGGAAGGTACGAACTAGCCGAGGTTCTTTATCGCCAAGCCTTAGACATGTGGCAACGCCTGCTGGGTTCTGAGCATCCTCACGTAGCAACCAGCCTCAACAATCTGGCTGCTTTGTACTTAGCGAAGGATGATGTTACTAATGCCCTGAACTTTTTCAACCAAGCTACAGCAGTTGAGGAACGTAACTTAGACACTTTCCTTACCATTGGTTCCGAACGCCAGAAGCAGCAATACATGGCAACTCTCCCTGGCACAACTCACAGAACAATCTCCCTGCACCTCCAAGATGCTCCTACCAATCCCCAAGCTGCCAACTTAGCCCTCACCACCCTCCTGCGGCGCAAAGGTCGCATCCTCGATGCTGTCACCAATAATCTGCAAACCCTACACCAAAACCTCACTCCTGAAAACCAAAAATTACTTGACCAACTTGCCTCGACACGCTCTCAACTAGCAGCATTAATATTTCGAGGAGTGGGAGATACACCCCCTGATCAGTACCGTCAGCAAATTGCCACTCTCAAAGCTGAGGCAAACGAACTAGAAAACCAACTTGCTCATCGCAGTTCCCAATTCCGCACTCAGTCTCAACCTGTCACCATTGAAGCTGTGCAACAGTTGATTCCTGCTGAAGCGGCTTTAGTTGAACTGGTGTTATACAAACCTTACAACGCTAGAGAAAGGAAATGGGAACCTGCCCATTACGCCGCCTATATCCTCCATTCCACAGGCGCACCCCAATGGGTAGACTTAGGTGAAGCTGCACCCATCAATCAGCTAGTTACCTACTTCCGTCGAAGCCTGCAATACCCATCCTCTGATATCCAGGACATCGCTCGCAGCCTCGATGAAAAACTGATGCAGCCTATTCGTCCCCTTCTCGGTGAGACTCGTCAAATACTACTTTCTCCTGATAGCCAACTCAATCTAATTCCCTTTGCTGCCTTAGTTGATGAAAATAACGACTATTTAGTAGAAAACTACTCTATCAGTTATCTCAGTTCAGGACGTGACTTACTGCGTTTGCAAAATTCTACTCCCAGTCGTCAGCCTGCTGTTTTGGTAGCTAATCCTGATTTTGATAATGCTGGGGTTTCTAGTTCTACCGAAGAGTGTTTAGCCCCCCTAGCCCCCCAACTTTGGGGGGAACAAGAAGTTCAAAGTCCCCCAGAAT
>JBAUJE010000499.1:0-3834 GCA_049683475.1 Coleofasciculaceae cyanobacterium
CGCTTAGTTTATTTCTAACTTTAGGGTGTTGGTTGTGCTTGTCAAGGACGAGATTGGACAATACAAATAATTCATAATAAATAGATGCAGCAGGCCACATCTGTACTGGCTTGAAAATAGACGGACACGGGGAAGTGGGGGCGCGAAGACAGAGAGTTTTAATCCTTCGTTGTGAATGAAAGTTCATGAGGGCTGATTTGAAGAGAAGCTTCACACTCCTTGACGTAGCCCTAAAGCGATTTTACTGTGCTTCTCAATTTGCCCCATTACCTGCTTAGCTCGCTCAATTACCACGGTTGGTAAACCTGCCAAACGACCAGCCTCAATACCATAGGAACGGTCAGCACCTCCGGGACGCACTTGATGTAAAAAGATGATTCTTTCTGGTAATTCTTTGACTGTTACTTGGTAATTAGCAACATTGGGCAAAATGGAAGCAAGTTCATTAAGTTCGTGGTAGTGAGTAGCAAAGATAGTTCGCCCTTGAATTTCTGCTGCTAAGTATTCGGCGACGGCCCAAGCAATAGATAGACCATCGAAAGTTGCTGTACCGCGACCAATTTCATCGAGGAGAATTAAAGACTGAGCTGTGGCATGATTAAGGATATTTGCCGTCTCATTCATCTCCACCATAAAGGTAGATTGACCTGTTGCCAAATCATCAACAGCACCAACACGGGTAAAAATGCGATCGCATATTCCTAATTTTGCTGAAGAGGCTGGTACAAAACTCCCCGTCTGGGCCATCAACTGAATTAAACCCACCTGTCGTAAATAACAACTCTTACCACTGGCATTAGGACCCGTCAAAATAATTAAATCCGGTCGCTTATCTAGTTCTTCCTCCTCCCCCGACTCTTGACCTAAATAGGCAGAATTAGGAACAAATAACCCAGCAGGTAAAGATTGTTCAACTACCGGATGACGACCATCAATAATCGTAATTTCTCTTCCTTCTTGCATCCGAGGGCGACAGTAATCCTGATACACCGCCACCTCAGCTAGACCACAGAGTACATCAATTGCTGCCACGGCACGAGATAGATGACGAATTTCCTGGGAGAGTTCTCCTACTTCCGTGCGTAGACCAGCAAAAATCTCGTACTCTAAGCGGTTTAAATCGTCCCTAGCAGTGAGAATCCTCGTTTCCCTTTCCTTTAACTCTGGGGTAATGTAGCGTTCCTCGTTAGTTAAAGTTTGTTTGCGGATATAGTTATCGGGAACTTGGTCTGCCTTAGAACGAGGGAGGCTGATATAATAACCAAAGGTTTTGTTATAACCCACCTTTAAATTGGGAACACCCGTGCTTTCCCTTTCTGTCACCTCTAAATTGGCAATCCACTGCTGATCCTCTTTCGCCGTAGCTCGCATTTCATCCAACTGAGGACTGACATTAGGCTTAATTAAGTTACCATCTTTAAGATGTAGAGGTGGTGACTCTACTAAATAGCTACTTAATTTTTTTCCCAACTGTTCCAGTGTTGGGGGTACTTTTTGCACAGCCTTGAGATAAGGGGAAGAACCATAGGCCGCTAATTCAGCTAGTTCTGGCAATTTCAACAGGGAATCTGCTAAGGCTACTAAGTCCCGTCCGTTGGCAGTACCCGAACCAGCGCGACCTGTTAGCCTGTCTAAATCATAGATACCCCGTAACAGTTGCCGTAAGTCTTCGCGCAATCCACCATTTTCCACTAATTCCTGAATCGTATCCTGCCTTGCCTTAATTCCTTTAATATCTAATAGAGGTTGCAGTAGCCAACGACGCAGTGCCCTACCTCCCATCGCGGTGCTAGTTCTATCCAAGGCCCAGAGTAAGGAACCATGAAAAGTATTATCTCGGACAGTAGAGGTAATTTCTAAGTTGCGACGACTTTGGTGATCGAGAATTAAATAATCGGCAAGGGTATAGGTGCGTACAGTTTGCAGAGCAATATAATTTTCCTTTTGGGTTTCTTCTAAATATTCCAATAAACCGCCAGCAGCACGCACCGCTAGGGGAAGATGTTCACAACCTAGACCTTCAAGCGATCGCACTTTGAATCTTTCCCGAATACGTCCTCTCGCTTCTGCTAAAGAAAAGGGTCTTTGCGATCGCAAAGCATAGCAAAATGAATTAGGTAAACAGTCTGGTAAATAATCAGATTTCTCTCCCGGTCGCAGTAAACTACCTAAATCAGGTGCATTGGTGGGAATCAGCACCTCTGAAGG
Organism: Coleofasciculaceae cyanobacterium; assembly: GCA_049683475.1. Lineage (GTDB taxonomy): Bacteria > Cyanobacteriota > Cyanobacteriia > Cyanobacteriales > Coleofasciculaceae > JBAUJE01. The sequence goes on from JBAUJE010000499.1 coordinate 2,209, forward strand.
TTGTAGGCGCATCAATTCTTGAGAGAGTAATTCTAAATCAACTGCTTGAGTGGTGAGAAATTCCCCTGTAGAAATGTCAGAATAAGCTAAACCCCAATGGTCTTTGGCAATTACTATTGCTGCTAGGAAATTATTGCGGCGAGCATTCAGCATTCCTTCTTCAAGCAAAGTACCGGGGGTGAGAATGCGGGTAATCTCACGACGCACTTGTCGTCCTTCTTTGGCTGCAATAGAAGCTTCTTCTACTTGGTCACAAATAACAACGGCATAGCCTTTTTCTACCAACATGGTGCAGTAGCGTTCTAAGGCGTGGTGGGGAACCCCAGTCATGGGTACTCTACCAACTCCCTTACCCGCCTCCTTACTAGTTAAAACTAGTTCCAATTCTTCTGACAACCTGCGAGCATCTTGAAAGAAAGTCTCAAAAAAGTCCCCCACCCGATAGAGCAACATAGCATGGGGATACTGGTCTTTAATTTGAGCAAAATGCTGCATCATCGGTGTCAGCTTTTGGCGGTCTACTGTCCGATGGTCAGCATTTTCAGCAGAAACCTGTTTTGCTTTGTCTGTCGCGCGAATTGAGTTAGCAGCGTTAGCTTCGGAGGGGGTAGATGCTTCGAGGTATCCGCTCATTGATTGCTGGTAGATATGCCTGTTATCGATTCTATAGTAAGGCAAGGATGGGGAGGTGGGGGAGATGAGGGAGGTGGGGAAGATGGGGGAGATGGGGAGACGCAGAGAATTCTAATCATTACTCATTACTCATTACTCCCCTTGTTGTGATGAGCAGGCTAACATGCAGATACCCTGATGAGTCAGCAAATCGCTTCTCTACACAAAAGGATTGTCAATATTCAAGATAATCTTGATAGGCTGCCTACCCTAGAAGGGATTCGTACCGAAATGGCAAGGCTGGCGGCAGAGGATTATCCGGCTTTACCCTCAAAAGCAGAGTCTGGCAAGACATTTGTATTAGCCCAGCAGATGAGAGGTTGGTTTGAAACCTTGGGTTATCGTTTTGAACGGTATGAGGTTTGGGAAAATAGCTATTTTGAGTGGATTATCAATATTCCGGTACGACGTAATCGCTATGACCGCATTCTGGTGCGAGGAATTGAAGGTGAGGCGGGACTTCGGGATGTGATGGCTTTGTGTCAATCAGTTGAGGAACGACGCACGGATGAAGGATGGTTGGTGACGGCGAGGCGCATTTCTAGGGCAGCACGTAATGAGGTAGAGAAGGAGGAAAATCACTTTCTGGGGTGCTATACCTTTGATGAACTGTTAGTTCAAGACGCTGACTTTAGGTGATTTTTGAAAAAGAAATTACCAGCTAAAGTGGTTGAATCAAGATATCCCATTTGGGTAACAATGGATTTCGCTGCAATCTAGACTCGACTGGCTTCATAGCTTTCTTGGTTAGGGAAATCCCTTTTTGGTAAATAGTCTTGCTTAAAGTCAAGATAGGATATAGTCTTTTCCAAGTCATACTCGAAGCCCATGAAAGCATGACTTCAACATCAACAATCCCACCGGAAATCGGGGTTCGGAAGGGGGAGTCGGGGAGCCTCTGGCTTTAAGACATGAGGGGGAACGACTCCCCCTTGCATAGACAACCGAGCCTAA
>JBAUJE010000500.1:0-1677 GCA_049683475.1 Coleofasciculaceae cyanobacterium
CCAATAGCCCACCCGGGTTATCGCGAAGATCCACAACCAGACCACGCAGCGGCGTCAAATTGTCATCACCTAGCGAGGCAATGGTTTTTTCCAGCTGCAGCGGCGTCTCGTCATGAAATTGGCTAATACGCACATAGGCCACGCCGGGCGCCAGCAGGCGACCGTCAACACTGTCAATTTGCAGTTGCTGGCGCTGCAAATTGAACTGCAGCGGCTCGTCGGAATCGTCGCGTACCACGGATAAGGTGACGTCAGTGCCAGGTTCACCCCGCATTCGATGGATAGTGGCGAAAAGCTCATCGCCACCAACCGGCATATCATCGATAGCAACAATCATGTCGCCAGCCTGAATACCAGCACGGTCTGCCGGTGAGCCCTCGAATGGCGCAATCACAATGACGTCCTGCCCGATCAGTGACACCTCAAGACCCACACCCGAGTAGTTGCCTGAAGCGCCAATCCGAATGTCTTCAAATTCTGTTTGATCAAGAAATTGCGAATGGGCATCCAGATCGGCAACCATGCCACGCACAGCCGCCTGCATTAACGCAGCATCGTCTACCGGATCAACATACTCACTGCGCACACGATCAAGCACCTCACGCAGCAACCGCGCCTCGGCAAGTTCGTTTTTTTGCAGCTGTTGGGGCTGCGATAGCTTGCTGCCCACCACCAGGGTCAGGCCCAGTGAAAGGCCGACCAGAATGGCAATGCAGGCGCGACTAAGCAGTGACATAAATCAAAAAAACCCGAACAATATTTTCCGAACATAGCACACCGATAGTGGCAAAACCGAGCATCACCGCACACACAATGGCTCTAGCGTTGATCGGGCCCGGGGCGATTGCGGAACCAGGGCCGCGGATTTACCGCTTCCTTGCCGCGTCTGAGCTCAAAATACAGTGCCGGTTGAGCCTGGCCGCCGCTGTTACCCACCGTGGCAATGACCTCACCGGGGGAAATCCAGTCACCCACCGATTTTTGTAGCGTCTCGTTGTATCCATACAGCGATAGCAAGCCATCGCCATGATCGATGATGACCAGCAAGCCGAGCCCGGGAAGCCAGTCGGCATAGGCGATACGACCATGATAAATCGAGCGCACCTCACTGCCCGCAGCAGTTGCCAGAACGACGCCTTTGCTGCGCACCTTGCTGACACCGCGCGCCTGGCCGAAACTGGTCACCAGTGTGCCGGACACCGGCCAGGTGAGCTTGCCGCGTAACTGGCTGATGGGCTCTTCGGCGCTAATCGGATAATCCGACAAGATACTGGAAAGCTCGGACAGCAAATTGTTGAGGTCCTGCTCCTGCTGCGCAAGCTCGGCCAGCAGTGCTGTCTGCTGCTGCAGTTTTCGATCCATGCTGGCGATCAGGCGTTTTCGCTCCTCTCGCCCGCGGGCAAGCGTAGCAATGAGCGTATCGGCCTCCCCGGCCAGCCTGGTGAGCGTATCTCGCTCGGTTTGTGCCTCGGCGCGCAGCGCTGCCAGCGTCTCCAGGCCACGCCGCAACGAGTTGATATTGGCGATACGTGCATCACCGAGATAACGGTAGTAGGTCATCATACGGCCAAGTTCGGCCGGCGATTGCTGATTTAGCGCCAGTTTCACGCGCTCCTGACGACCGCTGGTATAGGCAGCACGCAGCTGGCGGGCAAGCTCTGCGCGCTCAGTTTGCAG
>JBAUJE010000501.1:0-7239 GCA_049683475.1 Coleofasciculaceae cyanobacterium
GACAGTGACACTCTTTTGTCTGCCACACTACTACTCTGTCAAGTTGGAATTGAGAGGTTGAGGCAGACACGGTGACACGGGGACGCGGGAACGCACAGAGCGAGTTTATCTATCCTTTCTTGATTGATGTTCAACTACTTACCTTGTCCTCCCTCACGGACTTCCTACTCCCCGCTATCTAAAAACGTACAATTAATTTTGCACAGGTAGTTAATGTGTTCCTAATTATTATCTTGATGACTTTTCTGATAATTACCAATTGGTTTTTTTCGGAAATTCTTGTCCTTGCTCCTTTAGACATTTTTTATTCCTTAAGACCCTTGCCTTGTCTGACCCTTATAATTGCCGTGCTTGTCTTCTCCTGGTTGTTTGGCGAGTAGGGACTAAAGTTAACATCAGGCAACAGTCACTGAAATTTGACTGAAGAATTTAGATAACTTTTCCTCATCCAATTTGCCATTGGTGCGAACGCCAGTACACACATCAACAGCAAAGGGTTGTACCTCTCTAACTGCCTCAGCAATATTATCTGGATTAAGCCCTCCGGCGAGGAAGACCGGCACCTTAACTAATTCCCGTATGCGTTTGCTAATCTTCCAGTTGTGAACTCGTCCTGTACCACCAAGTTCTTGAATTTCTAGAGACTGATTGCCAGAATCTAGCAAAATTCCTGAAACACGAGGAGCGATCGCCACAGCCTCTTCTATAGCTTCAGGGCCTGTAGCATGAATCACCTGAACAATAGCAATTCCTGGCATTGCCTGACGTAAATCGTCATAGGTGCCAAATTTGAGGCGATCGCAAATCTGAATCGTATTTACGCCCAAGCGTCTTTGTTGAGCAATAATCGTTCTGGTATCTAGCTTACTGGTGAGTAAGAAGGAAGACACCGCCGGTGGTACCATTGCCGCAACCCGGGCAATTAACCCCTCAGAAATCATTCCTGGACCACCAGGCATTTCTGAGACTAGGCCCAATGCCGAGGCACCGTAACGAATTGCTAGTTTAGCTTCTTCAACACTGCCAATGCAGCAGATTTTAACTCTAGGTCTAATTGTTGGTTCCATTGCCAAGGGCACTTATTAGTTAGGCTTGATTACTTTTATCTAAACCGATGAATAGCTGGCTTCTTTGGATGCCATTCTCGATACCGTAGCTGCTGATACTCAAAGAGTCGAGATGGTTAAATAATGGTTTTAACAACAGTTGAGCAACTCGCACAATGGGCAGCTGCTGCTGAATAAAACTTTCACTACTTGTCCAGTCAAGGTAGAAATAGCCATCATTTGGTTCGGGTAAAGAGGCGATCGCCCCACGGAATTGGTCAGTTTCTAGGAGAGAATTAGCTTTACCAGCCAAGGCTTTATCAATTGCCTCGATGGAACTACCAAAAATCTCATAATTGCCTACAGTTGCGTGGACACCCTGGACTTTTGCCTCTAAACTAACAGCACGCTTCTTTTTGCTGGGAAAAGTAGTAGATGTACTCAGTTTTGTCCAGGCTGTGATTGGTTGCTGTTCAAGGGATAGACTCCCTACACTTAGTCCTTGCCCCTTGGCAACCTCGTCTAGGTGTTTAATGGCTGTTTCGGACTCGTCACCAAGAGTTCTTTCGGCAACAAACACCCAACCCAGATTAGCTGGTTCTGCTCCTGGTAATAAGGAAAGTGCGTATTCCCCCTGTACCCAACTAAATACTTCCTCTGGCAGTTGAATATCCAAATCCGACTCTAAACTAGCCAAAGATTGGTCTAGTAGAAATTTGAGGGTTTTCTCCTTAGCTAAGCTAGCTGAGAGACGATGCCAGAATTGATTTAAGTCTGTACCAGCAATCGCCAAACTACTTTCTGCCGGGATATACTGCAAAGCCTTCACTGGCCCGGAAAGAGTTGGTTGGGTACTCTCACTATTGGTTTGTAGCCCTGCTATGGCTGTTTGAGCCAGTAAACCCTGGCGTTTTAGGGAAAAGCTGAGAGCGAGAGTCTGGGAACTAAGTAAATTATCTTCTCTTTCTGCCGGTTGATTGGCAATCCAGGCTCCAAGTGCTGGGAGATTAACAAAGCTTAAACCAATACGAGGTTCCGTCAGGCTTTGTAAAGTTTGTTGGTAAGTTGGGTCATTGGCGAGGTTGAGGTCTGCGACCTGGACGTTGTTAATGGCATCCTTGAGGACTTTAGGATGATTAGCAAAGAGTACAAAGCGATCGCCTACCATTGCCACCGTTAGAGTTTTCCCTCTCTCGTCTAGCTCAGAACTAGCCAAATATTTCCCAAACTTAGTAGGAGGACGCTTGTAAATTAGGTTGACACCTTTATACTGTTCAAAAACTAAATCCTCACTCCCTGCAATTGTCTGCTCAGAATAGTACAGTTGTAGGAACTCCCTTGTCTTTTCTGGGTCTTTGGTTGTTAAAACGAGTAAATATCCTGGCTGGGCAGCATTATCACGGTTGTGATCAAAGTCTAGAGATGTAACGGCGAGGGTGATTTCATCACCTAACCAAGGCTGGATGTCGCGCCTGTAGTCTAAGTCAGCATCTATTGCTGCTAGCAGGGTTTTTTCAATTTGCTTAAGTTCGATACGCGTTTGCCGTCTGGTAACTGGTTGGGCTACCACTTGGCGAAATGCCTCTAAACGATCTGGCGATATTAACAGGGAAACCGTAATTGGTGCTTCCTTTGGTACGAAGATGGCGGCGCTGGAAGTCGCCATAGTCCCTCCTTGTAGTAAATTAAGAGGACTTTGGGAGGTTAGCCAGAAAAAGCCCCCAACGGCAGTTAAAAGCAGGGCTATGGCACCGATTGCCAAGGTAAACAAGAATGAGCGTAGCTTCATAGATCAAATCAGGGCAGCGTCTATAGACAGCTGAGTTAGCAATAATCCCAGTAATAAGCCTATTATTATTTCAGCTCTTACTCCCCACAAATTCTTAAACTCTCCCTAGGGGAGTACTGTGGGGAATGTCTTTCGGCAATGCCATTTCGGCAATACCAGATGGTCTTTGCACAAAAATACCAAATAAACTCGATGGCAAATCAATATTCTAACCAAGCTATTCCCGAAATCAGTGTTGAGGAACTGGCTGTCCGAATTGAACAGTCTCCTGAGGACCTACAGTTGATTGATGTGCGAGAACCTAGGGAAGTAGAGATTGCTAGTATTCAAGGATTTCAGGTTCTACCATTAAGTGAGTTTACTGACTGGGCTGAGCAAGTTTTTAATCGTTTTGATCCCCATGCTGAAACATTGGTGATCTGCCACCACGGTATGCGTTCTGCCCAGATGTGTCAGTGGTTAATTAGTCGGGGCTTTACGAACGTCAAAAATATTGTTGGGGGTATCGATGCCTACTCTGTACTAGTAGACCAGAATGTCCCTCGCTACTAGTGGTCTGTCAAGTTTTAATTGACGGGCTGAGGCAGACGCACAGACGCGGGGACTATAGAGATAAGAACCTATCAAAATCAATTTGGTGAACTACTAGCAAAAGTTTATTACAAGCAGTTTTTCAGCACTTTTTCTGTTACGTTTAACAACGGGTAAGGCGTCGCAACTTCTCACATGCTTGGCAACAGCAGCGACCGAGAGGGCGGCTTATCCGCTTTATCTTTTCCTATTCTCTTAAATCTGGGGCGACAACTACCTAGCAGAAGACATCCTGCTTAGAGGTGGCAAAGTATAGTTGGGGAAGAATACCATTGAATTATATTCTGATCGACAACTGGTACCTGTGAAAAAATAATTAATTAACAATTAATTAACAAATTTTGTTAAAATCTCGGCAAATGAGTCTGACTAATCGGCAACAAAGAATTCTCTGGGCAACTATCCGTCATTACATTGCGACGGCAGAACCAGTGGGTTCTAAGGCTTTGGCTACTGAGTATGACCTCAGCATTAGCCCGGCTACTATCCGCTCTTGTATGGGAGTTCTGGAAAAGGCTGGATTACTATATCAACCCCATACTTCTGCTGGAAGAGTTCCCTCAGACTCAGGCTACCGGATTTATGTTGATCAACTGATTAAACCGACTGATAGTTTAGGTCGTCGTGTGGAGTGCTTGCTGGCAGATGCCTTGAAATGGCAGGATTCCCGATTTGAAAATCTGCTGCGAGATGCGGCGCAAATGCTGGCGACTATTAGTGGTTACATTGCCTTAATTACTTTGCCTCAGACTCGCACAACAAGACTGCGGCATTTGCAATTGGTGCAGATTGAGTCTGGAAAGGTAATGTTAATTGTTGTCACTGATGCCTATGAGACGCAATCTGTCTTGATGCAATTGCCTTATTGCCAAGAGGAGGCTCAACTTGATGAGTCAGTTGTAGAACGAGAGTTACAGATATTATCTAACTTTTTAAATAGTAAGCTGCGGGGGCGATCGCTAGGGGAAATCGCGACCCTCGATTGGAGTGAACTAGATCGAGAATTCGCTAGCTATGCAGATTTCTTGAAAACTCTGCTCAGTGAGTTAACTAGTAGGATGAAGGCACCCTCATCTACACCAATTATGATTCGTGGTGTTTCTGAGGTTTTACGACAACCAGAATTTTCCGAATTGCAGCAAGTCCAAATGCTGTTACACCTTTTAGAAGAAGAGCAAGATCAACTTTGGCCCGTGGTCTTCGATCTCTCAGAAGAGCAGAACTCTTTAAGTCGTGTATCGATCAGGATTGGCTCGGAAAATCCCTTAGAGCCAATGCGTACTTGTACTCTGGTTAGTGCGACTTATCAGCAGGATGAAACACCAGTGGGAAGTGTAGGTATTATTGGACCAACTAGGATGATTTACGAAGATGCGATCGCTTTAGTAGAAGCATCTGCTAATTATCTAACTAGTGCCTTGAGTCAAGGGGATTGAACTGTTACATATTTAGGGCTTGCTGAATAAGTACGGCGATCGCTAATCAACACCAGTTTCTCTGTGTGTACAGGTCGTGCCGTGTCTTGTGTATCGACATCTCCAAACTAGGCCATCGGCATCCACCCACTTCCATCCTCCTCTAATTGATGAAGATTCTTCTAAAGACAAATCCTTCCAAAGATGGTGAGATTCAGATAATTTAATCTGACTTGAAGGCTTAACTTGAGATTTGAAAAAATTAAACATGATTAATTAACCTCTTAGTATCTCATCGAGAAGCGAATGTCTCTCTATAAATACATATCGCTCCTTGTGAGTAACTTTATGCAAGTCAAAGCTAAATTCACCCAATTTGAGATATTATCGATAGGGAGGATGTCAAGCAATGAGTCAAAATTCCCTTCGTCCCGCCGTAATCACAAACGTTTTTCCCAACTCCATTGCCGCTGAGGTGGGTTTTGAGTCTGGTGATGCGATTTTTGCTATTAATGGTACACGACCCCGTGATCTAATTGACTATCAGTTTCTTTGTGCTGAGGAAATTCTCGAATTAGAAGTTCTCGACGCTAAAGGCAAAACTCACATCGTCGAAATTGAGAAAGACTATGACGATGACTTAGGACTAGAATTCGAGACAGCCTTATTTGATGGCTTAATTCAGTGCAATAACCACTGTCCCTTTTGCTTCATTGACCAGCAGCCACCCGGTAAACGGCAAAGTCTGTACTTCAAAGATGATGACTACCGCCTCAGCTTTCTCTACGGTTCTTACCTAACCCTAACTAACCTCACTCAAAAAGATTGGGAAAGGATAGAACAGATGCGGTTATCCCCCCTTTATGTTTCTGTCCACGCCACAGAAGCAGATGTTCGTAGAGGTCTGCTCAAAAATCAACGTGCTGGACAGATTTTAGAGCAACTGAACTGGTTCCAGGAGCGAAATCTACAAATTCATGCCCAAGTGGTTGTTTGTCCGGGGATTAATGATGGCATTCACTTAGAACGTACTCTTACTGATTTAGCCAGTTTCTACCAAGCTGAGGTGCCAGCAGTGGCTTCTGCGGCTGTAGTACCAGTGGGTTTAACTCGCTTTCGACCAACAGAAGATGAACTGACACCTGTAACTTCGGCAAAAGCAGTTGAAGTAATTGAGCAAGTTCAAGAACTGCAAGAGAAATTTCGTAATCAATTAGGGTCTAATTTTGCTTGGTTAGCGGATGAGTGGTTCTTGATTGCTAGACAGGAGTTACCCCCCGAATCTCATTATGAGGAGTATCCGCAAATTGGCAATGGTGTGGGTTCAATTCGTCAATTTATCAAAGAATTTCAGACTGCTGCTAGACGAGTATTGCCAACTCGTTTAGAAACTCCTCATTGCTTCACTTGGGTAGTTGGCAATGCCGTAGAAACAGCTTTTAAGCCTTTAGTAGAACAGTTAAATGCCGTCGAGGGATTAGAGGTAAGATTGGTGGCACTAGCTAGTGATTACTGGGGACAAGAGATAACTGTCACTGGTTTGTTAACGGGTCGGGATTTGTTGGCAGGCTTGCAAAAAAAAGAGTTGGGGGAGGCAATTTTGTTACCTTCTTTGATGCTTAAGCATGGCGACAACCTGTTTTTAGATGATATGACGGTTGCAGAACTTGCCTGTCAGCTCAAAACACTCATTTTACCTGTTGACAGCGTAGAAGAATTACTGGAAATATGTATCAGCACTATCTCAGCTTAAGTCAAATTAATAGAAAATTAATATGAAGGTGGTTTCCTGTGAACAGGTTCTCGTGTACGACCAGCTCTTCCGGTAATTAATATTTTCTGTCCGTATCCTAAGGCAATAAGTCCTAAGATAAAATACCATAAATTAATTAACTCCATTTGGATGCAGCCACTGGCAAAAGCCAGAACAACTAGCATTGCTGCTAATGTCCACCCTAAATAATCAATCCTACGACTCAAAACTAGTGATAAAGCTGCGGCGGCAATAGTAATCAAGGCATTTATGTTGGAAATTTTCCTGAGCCAACAATTGAAAATATCAACTTCGTTGCTTAACAGGGAAATCCCTGCAATCAGCAAAAAAAAACCGATGAGCCTGATTAGAATCTGCATTGTACTTTCTCGAAAGATGAGTCAGTAGTTTTCCTTGTTAATCATCTGGTAATTGCACTGAGGCTGTAATCTACCTAATTGCTTATTCTTAATAGTAATATTCATTACTTTAATCTAATAGGACTTACACAGTGAAATGGAAAAATCAGGGTTCTCGGCTATAGGGTTTGCGTAGCTTTGCCGAGCAGACGCTACGCAACGTCGCTAACGCTACGCTAAGGTGCGCCCTTCAGCATTGGCCGTTAGGGCATACAGGGAACAGGGA
>JBAUJE010000502.1:0-5918 GCA_049683475.1 Coleofasciculaceae cyanobacterium
TCTCCCCCATCTCCCCCATCTCCCCCATCTCCCTCATCTCCCCCACCCCAAGCATAAATTCCTACGCGTGGTACAACCTGTGGTGCTACTGGCTGATAGTTTTGTCCTAAACAAAGGTCAACTGTAAACTTAAGGGCGTTGGCAAAATTATCAACACCTCCTTCTGTTAAGTAGCGCCAGATTTTATTTACAGCACTCAGCTTAACTGTGGAATGACTGATTAAATCTGGATCGGGACGCTCGTCTCCCGGTAAAACAACTAAAGATGCACCTGTATGTTGTACCGTTTCCCTTACCACTTCTAGACCATAAGACCAGTAGGAACGTCCCCCTAATAGCCTGAGAATAATAATCTGGGCATGAGTTAGGACAGTTTCTGCGTAAGTGTCAATACTCAATTGCTGCTGTAACTGTAGTAAGTTGATGACTCTTAAAGCGGGGAAGCCAGCGGGTAAGTGATTCGTTGCTGATGAGAGAGTCTGAATATCTGTGTCAGCTGCGGTGAGGAAAATAATTGGTGCTGGTGTCTGTTCAACGAAAATTACACCCTCGGTGAGAGGATTCCAACCTCCTGGTGTGGCGGCAATACGATGCATAGGTTTCTTGGCGGCGAAATGGTGGAGTAATGATAGTTTTTGAAGGCGAAAGATGAAGAATATATTACGACCAGTTGAGCAAAAGATAGAGCTAAATAAGCCTAACAAAAAGTGAAGAATAGGGGTAAATACCAGATTTACTCATCTAAGTTATCGATCTTTTGGCAATGGTATTGGAGGGGGGATTCGTCTCTAATGAACAGCCTGTGGTCACTTTAGACCCTATGCTGTTAGTTGTTATCGTTTTGATGATTCTCTATCGAAATGAGATAATTAGAGGTTATTTAGGCCGCTCTAGCTAGAATTACTTTCATCAAGGGCAAGGTAGAATTAAAGTCAACGTAGAGGGCAAGTGGTAACTTTTTGCTAAATAGTTGGGAGTGTACCACAGGCTAGGTATTTTTAATAATGGTGAGCAGCTTACCACCAGAGTCAATTTATTCTGAATTTAGCGTTAATCGATCTGTGGAGGAAGCACTGTGGCAAAAGGTTGAACAGGAACGATTGGTCAACCACTTAAGTCGCCAAATTCGTCAAAGTATTGACTTACCAGACATCCTTCAAACAACAGTTGAAGAGGTGCAATTTTTGCTTAAGGTAGATCGGTTATTGATCTATCAGGTTGACATCGATTCTACTTCTAGTAATGGCTTGGAGAATACTCCCTCGCCAGCTAAGACAAAACGACCAAATTCATTTCCTCCCTCTAGGTTAGGTCGGGGTTGTGTAACTTATGAAGCTAGAGCTTCTCAGTCCATCCCTTCGGTACTTAATTTAATCGAGGAGGATCACTGCTTAGCTGAGAGGTCAAGTTGTCGGGAAAAATATCAACAAGGGTTAACTGTAGCTGTTGATGATATAGAACAAGCCTATGCTGAATTTCCTTGCTTACTAGAACGACTGCGTACAGTTCAAGTTAGAGCCAAATTAGTAGCACCAATTATTGTTCAAGACAGGCTTTGGGGATTCTTAATCGCTCATAAATGTTCTCGACCTTATTCTTGGCAAAATAGTCAAGAAACCTTTCTCCAAAATATTGCTGAACATTTAGCCATTGCTGTTTACCAATCTTGGTTAAAGGCTCAATTACAGCAGCAAAAAACAACTCTTGAACAGCAAGTATTTGAGCGTACCCAAGAACTAAGGGATACGCTTCAAGCGGCCCAAGCGGCCAACCTTGCGAAAAGCGAATTTTTGGCGGCAATGAGTCATGAGTTACGAACTCCTCTAACTTGTGTGATCGGCATGTCTGCTACGCTGTTGCGCTGGTCTTTTGGAGGGGAAGTGGGTAAGGAAATACCCGTTAATAAGCAACGGCGCTATCTAAAAACGATTCAAGAAAGTGGTGAACAGTTACTAGCACTAATCAACGATATCCTTGACCTATCCCAAGTCGAGGCAGGAAAAGCCGTCCTGAATGTCGGTGAGTTTTCTCTCCGTCATCTGATCAAGCAGACCTTGAATAAACTCAAGGAAAAAGCTTACCTTCAAGGTGTAAGCCTGAAGATGGATTTTCGAGTAGAACCGAACCAAGATCGCTTTTGTGCCGATCAACATCGGGTTAAGCAAATCCTCTATAACCTATTGGGCAATGCGATCAAATTCACCCCTGAAGGGGGAAAGGTAACATTACGGGTCTGGCGAGAAAAGAATCAAGCAGTCTTGCAAGTTGAAGACACTGGCATTGGAATTGCTAGTGATCAAATGCCATTGTTGTTTCAAAAATTTCAGCAACTAGAAACCACCTATCAACGTAACTATGGTGGTACTGGTTTGGGTCTAGCATTAACAAAGCAGCTAGTAGAACTACACGGAGGCAGAATTGAAGTTGAATCTGTCTTAGGGGAAGGTTCTTTCTTTACAGTTTGGTTACCAGATAAAGCAGCTCTTCCGCCCAATTTAGCCAAGGTAAAGGCAACTAAAAAGAAAAATTTTCGACCGAAGGGAAGCATAATTCTGGTAGAGCATGAAGAGGAGAGAGCAACACTGGTTTGCGAGATGCTGACAGTGACTGGTTATCAGGTAGTTTGGTTAATTGATGGAGCTACTGCTGTTGAGCAAATTGAACTACTCCGACCCCGTGCTGTAATTGTAGATTGGCAATTACCTGGCATGGATGGTTACGAAATTAGCAGCAGCTTGCGTAACTTAGCTACTACTCGACAAATTAAAGTTCTTGCCCTAACTTCTCCTACTTTGTCTGAAGACGAAGAACATTGTCTAACTTTGCTAGCCGATGATTACTTGCATCATCCAGTCGAACCAATGCTTTTACTTAAAAAAATTACCCAATTAGTAGAAGATTGACTTGTCTAGTATGTCAGTAGCTTCTCTTGCTTGTCTTCAGGCTTTGCGTGGCAGCTTAATTGTCTCTTGTCAGGCACCTGTTGACTCACCACTGCACGAACCCTCAGTAATTGCAGCCATGGCAAAAGCTGCCATACTGCGAGGAGCAAAGGGTGTGCGTATTGACACTCCTGCTCATATTGAAGCGGTGCGCGACTCAGCAGCAACCGCCCCTATTATTGGCTTATGGAAACAACAGTTAGCCGGCTCTGAAGTTTATATTACCCCTCAATTTAAGCATGCCACAGCAATTGCCGCTGCTGGTGCTGACATTATTGCCCTGGATACAACCCTTCGGGAACGTCCTGAGGGGGAAACTTTTCCGGCGATAATTGCCCAAATTCACGACGAACTGGGTAAGTTAGTAATGGCGGATGTCGATACAGTTGAGAGTGCGATCGCCGCAGTTAAGGCGGGTGCTGATTTCGTTGGGACCACACTCTACGGCTACACCAGTCAAACCAAACATCTAACTCCTCCCGGCTTGGACTTACTTACTCAATTAGCAGAACAGTTAGATGTACCAATCATTTGCGAAGGGGGCATCTCCTCACCCCAGATGGCACAAAAAGCACTGAAGCTGGGAGCCTATGCTGTTGTGGTTGGTACGGCAATTACTGGCATTGACGGGCAAGTTACAGCTTATCAACAAGCTATTTCTCGCCTCTGAAAGAGCCTACAGCCTTGAACGTTAAATTAAGATAAAGTATTGGTGTAGGTAGGGTTTAGCCAGGGGCACTACATGTTTCCAGCCTACAGCAAAAGTCAATATAGGGATTGAGACTGCATTTACTAGCGATCTATCGGCTTTTGCGCCTTATTTTTTGAAGCATTTAGCCGCTTTCTTCAAGACGGAAGTCTTGATAATTGTCGTAACCCTTCAAGTTAGGGAATTTTTTAAGAGTATCTAAATCATACTCTTAGCTCGCTCTTGAGCCGAAGCTGGGAATGTTTTTCGTAAGTTTAATCTATCTACCAATTCCAATAGCTCAATCTGCTTAGGAGAAATAATGAAAGCTCATCTGCTTAAAAGACTTGCTGTCGTTGCTGGCGTTTGGTTAAGTGTGGCAACAATTGAGTTTAATCCGGCGACAGCTGTAGATTTTTCTTTTACCCCAATCGATTATTCAAAAGAAGCGATTTTGTCTGACAAATTTAGAGTAATTAATAGTATTAATTATGACAAAACACGATTTGGATTCATAAAAAGTGATGTCAATTTTGTGGGAGGTAGTTTCACACTCAGAAGTTTTGATTTCATAACGTCATTATCTGTTATAAATTCCTCAGATACTCCAACTTCAGAATCAGAAAGAGAAATGCCTGAAGAAATAATGGAAGCAACTGGCGATTTAATAAAAACAATGAGTACTTCTGTACAAGAAACAACCAGAGGAGTAATTGGAGAGGAGATAGAGAGAACAGATGTGAGAGTTTATCTAATTTTAGTATTAGTTATTCTCTGGATGCGGTTGCGCTGAAAAGGCTTTCAATGGGTCAAAGCTTTTGTTAAGTGCGTTAGGCACACGGTGTTCTCAGTCAACTTGTTTGTTTTCCTCTCGCCTTTAAATTAGGGGACTTGAAACCTAGTTGAGGGACTAATTTTTACCTTACACCAACCCCAAACAGCCTTGCAACTTGACATTAATATTAGCTTGTTTCTGATAAAGTCGATGATTTATTTCGGTCAAAAATAACCATATGTATTCCCACAACAGGACTCCGAGCGATTAAGTTCTCTTCTTGATCAAAAATTTCCAGTTTGCTAAAGTCAAGCTCATTAGCTCTGGCAAGAACTTTGTCAGCTAATTTATCCTGTCTTGCGGTTTCAAGCTCGTACCAATTATCACTCACTTTGACAATTAAACGACTTTCTAAGAAATTAGCTTGAATTGCCTTAATTAGTCCCTCGCCGTATTCATCAGTAATTTCTGCAACTTGCTTTTGAATTGCCACAACTAAACTTTCCTCTGGAGTTAGTTGCGGTGGAGGTGGTGGTGCTGCTTCTACTATTTGTGGTTCTTGCGGGGCCTCCAATTCTGGTGGAGTCTCAATTGTTTCAATAGGAGCTTTTGCTATCTGATTGGGTGTCTTGGGCAGTAGTACTACCGTGGTCAAGAGGGTAGCTACAACAATACTAGCGATCGCACCACTTAACACCCAATCAGATAGCAATTCATTCCAAGCAGATGGTAAGAATAAGCGGATTTTTTGCAGAGTGCCACTCCAGAAAGCCAGAATGAAGCTAAAACCAGGTAACGAGCGTTTAATCTCCGGTGAGGGAGTTGGCTCAAAAACAGCATCAGTCTTGACTTCGACTTCGGTTTCAATTTCTCCTACTTCTAGTTCTGGTGTTATGGTTGGGGTTTCTGAGATAGGTGCAGCAGTAGCAGGTTCCGGTGTGCTACTGACTAACTCTGGCTCTGTTGTGATACTATCTACGCCAGGCTCTAAGACAGATGTTGTTGCCCCTGGTTTAGGGATAGAAGGAAGCACTTTTTCTGGTTCTTTCTCCAGCCTTTCCACCACGCCTTCTAGTAAACGAATATTAGCCTGAAGAAGTTTGATCGTTTGAGCTTTAAGAAAGGGTAACTCTCTGTTCTGAGGGGATTGAGCTAGCTCATTGCTGACTAGTTCTTCCCCTGATTCTTCTGCTGCTGTTGGTTGCTTCTGTTGGTCTTCTGACATTTAACCTCCCTCTCAGGCAGCATCAATCTGGCAAAATGCGCTCAATTTGATGGGTAGCTGCCCCTACAGCTCAAACTTTATCACTTCTGATGAGCCTGCTTTCAAGGGAATTGCCAAGATTGAGCTTAAAAGGTACTCTCCTTGCGTCTTCAGAGCGGTCTTACTGAGATCACCCCATGCCTAGAAGGGCAGGGGGTTCCATAAGTTACTCCAACTCTCCCCAGCTCTCGGATAAGTCGAACAAACATAATTGTACGGCTTCTCCTACAGCATCTGGGTTCTTATTGG
>JBAUJE010000503.1:0-13582 GCA_049683475.1 Coleofasciculaceae cyanobacterium
GGTTTACCCTCTACAGTTGCTAAATGGACCGGTGATAGCTGGGAAATTTTGCGTCAGGGAGGCATTCAACGGCTCTGATGGGCTTGGAAGAAAGCGGCTATGCTGGGAACAGTGTTGGTTGTCGGCACTACCAGGCAGACTTTAGGCGTTAATTCTAATTTGAGGGTATGGAGGAGATGGATTTAATCTATTTGGTAATCGGTCTTGGATTGGGGCTATTAGGTAGCCGCCTCCTCAGCCAGCGCAAAGAAACAGAGAACCCTCAACATTCTGAGTCCCAAACAGTTCCAGTTGAGACAGAGATTGAACCTCTTAAGCAAGAACTTGAGCAAACTCAACTTGCTTATGCCATGGCTGAACATATGGGTCAGTTTAAGGCAGGTTTTTTTGCTCGCACTGCCCACGAATTGCGATCGCCTCTGAGCAGTTTAATTGGTATGCACCAACTGATTTTGTCTGATCTGTGCGACTCGCCGGAGGAAGAAAAAGAATTCATTGCTCAGGCAAATATCTCTGCACAGAAGATGGTCAAACTGCTTGAAGAAGTAGTCACCGTAGCGAAAACAGAACACGGTACTGAGAGTTCGCAGATATCTCCGGTACAGTTAAAAAGGATGTTTACAGAATTAGAGTGTCTGACTCATCTGCAAGCAGCTAATCGGAATTTGCGTCTAGAAGTGGTAGCCCCTGATCCCAGTTGGCATGTCACGGCAGATCCTCGGCGTTTTCAACAAGTCCTGCTAGGACTTGTTGATTCTGCCATTGCTCAAATGGAAGAGGGAAACATTAAGGTTGAAGCTGACACTCAGCAGCAAGAAGGATTTGTTTGTATTAGGATTGATCTGGAATCCCCCAATTCCCTCTGGAGTGAATTAGTAGGGAATTTGCCCATCGATGCTATCTCCGAGGAACGAGATCATCAAACAGCTGTACTCTCGGAAGAGTCAAAATTATTAATCTTCAAAACCTTGCTTGAAGTAATGCAAGGAGAGTTGAAAGTGGAGGCAGATTCTCTGGTCGAAGTCGATGCTTCCTCAGAGACGGCAAAGCGAACTCGACTCGAATGTTTTATGCCCCTGGCGACTCCTGAGACTGTAGAGTCGGGGTTGGCAGGGGGCTAACGAGAGGCTGGTTGTGCAAAACCATCGTGGTAGTAGAGTTACTTTCAAAGCCAATGTGTTCGTAGAAGCTTTGTTTGTGGGTAGTCATCAGGTAAACTCGCTCTACCCGACTCATTAGGGGATGACTCAGAACTGTTTCGACTAATTTACCCCCTAGACCTGTACCCTGGTAGTCTGGGTGAATAACAACATCCCAAATTGTTCCTCGGTAAACACCATCGGATGTGCCTCTGGCAAACCCGATCATTCGCTCGGCATCCCAAATACAGATGACAGGTTCACTGTTAGCGATCGCCACTGCCAAATCTTCAATACGTCGCTCTTTTGCCCAGAATGCTCCTAGGTTAAACAATGCTTGTAGTTGATAGAGGTCAACCTTTGACTTTTGATCGCAAAACTGGATGTGGCGGCAATCCATTGTTAGCATTTCCTGATATTTACTGTGTGGATAGTTTGTTGTGAGTGCCAAAAAACGGGAGTAAGAAAAGAGCTAAACCCTAGTTTCCTAGCGCTTTTTTAAGTGAAACTCGGACTAGCTTTATAAGCTTTACTTTCTCCAAAAACTAGCACTATATCGAGCTTATGCAGCTTCTGATTAAGCTGTTAGGGATTAAAACTCGCTTAGTTAATAACTTATAATTATTAACTTATTCAAGAGTACAAGAGATTTAAAGCCGCAACAATTAATCATTAGCTAGGTCAATGACTGAAACTTGAGATTACAGTTTTAAATTGTAGCGATTTTTACAAAAAATTCAATAGTTTTCGTGAATTATTTTGTCTGTATTTCCTGACATTTAGATAGTTTCCCGGCTGGATGAAATGTACCTGCTTACTGATAGCTGAAATTCTGTGTGAGTCATCAAGAATAATCGCAGACTGCTTACTTTGAGGTAAGGAGTAATCTTTGTCCGATAGAGATGTGGAATGCGGCATTAAGAATAGTTTTCACAAGATATGAACCTAATTCACAAAAAAACATCTAGATGCCAATTGTTTACGAGATGTTAGTCATCATTAACTAAAATGGCGTTGTGTTTAACTTGCTAACTTCCTTATAAGCGCTCATGCCAATCTTTAATGTCTCATCAAGTAGGTGTCCATACTCACTCGATTGGTTACTTGTGTTGAATGCCATTAAAGCAGCTAAATTATTCTCAAGGCTGACCAATAATTGATGATTATTACCAATGAGTTTTTGGTGTTGTCTAATTACTTTTTCTACTTGCAAAGCGCTAATTAAACTTTCTCGCGTAACCTTTAGTGCTTTAATAAGTTCCTCTCGAACTTCACAATTATTAAAATTAGTCTTCGAGTTTCTTACAGATTCTAACTTCGCCAGCACGTCTATCTCTTGAAGTACCCAATTATATTTATCTAGTTCTTCCATCAATTTTGCTAAAGAACTAGATTTTTTGGCCTGCTTCCAGAGATAGAAGTTCCAGACTATTAAACCCAGAATAGTAATTACTACAATGATTGCCAATAATGCCAATACACCCGCTTGATGCTCAGGCAGATTTCCAGAATTACGTAGCACCAGAAGACTCACAGGCATGACAAAAACTAAAATCAGCACAAAGACAAACAACTCTGTTAATAAAACTGACCAGACTTGCCGTGAATTTCTCAAAATAACTGCTCTGTAGACATTAATAGCGGTAGTAGTACTAATATCTAAATTGACTAAGGTTTCCACATCCTCAGTTGTAATCTGTAAGTCTGCGAAATCAGATATCATAAAGATTGGCTCCAGTTTTTTTAACAAATGTCTAGTATTTGGTTAATTAAGAAAATTCATTAGCCATCACTAAGTCATGTCTTGATTTTTTATCTCATACCTAGAACAAAAGTCTAGTAATTGTTTGCAAAATATGCAGATAAAAATTACTTTCCAGGTCACGAAATAGTTGAAAAGGTTGGTCAGGGTCGCCAAAAAAAGGTCTAAGAGTCCATCCCAATTGACTACCCACAAAGGCATAAAGTACTAACCAAGCTTTGATAATGCCAGACTGTTGTTTAGGTTTGTGAAAGTCTTGGTTCGCGAGGAATGACATACTTTGAGCAAAACCAGTAACTCCAACAATGCCTGTAATGGCAAAAATAGCTACGTTCAAAAACTTAAAAAAGTGGTAGTCGTCAATCGAGAGACGGAAAAATAGTACAATTGGCGCGAAACCAAATAGCATCGTACCGATAAGCGACATTGAAGCTAACAACAAAGCAAGGTACTGTTTAAAACTGCGATAAGAGCCTGACATTACGTCCGATAAATATAAAACAGGCAAACAAATTACCAGAGTGAGTAAGTAGAGAGCTGGTAGTTTGACCGCTGAAGAAAACATTTGCAGCCAGCCATTAAATGAGCCAATGATTGCTCCATATATTGCAAAAAATACTGAACTACTAATCAGTAGACCAACAATCTTGCTCTCGATTCTCACACCCTTACTAACGTCTTCGATAAATTTCTGGCGATCACGCAAAAACTGCATTAAGATTGCAAAATGCTCCATTACCTTTTCCCCTTATTAAGAGTTCAACTATCGGTCTGCTAATTCCTCAGACTCAGATTGGAAATTTTGGGGAATAAGTAAGATTTTTGTTATAAAACTTTACAATATGGCAGGAAAGGGAAAGGGAGATGAGGGAGATGAGGGAGATAAACTATTCCCTATTCCCTATTCCCTATTCCCCACTGACTAATAACTACTGTCAACAGTCTCTATGTGCGAACGGGATGAACGACTAAGCCAGCTGATTGAAGCGGTGCGCGAGCATCCAAGAACAAGCCTGCATTGGCGAAAAGCAATGAACCAGCTATTGATGGAAATTCAACAACTCCCCGGATTGACGCGCTCTACTCACCCAGATTATGTTGAAGCCTTGGATGATACGCTGATGAGGTTAGTTGAGGAGATTGGGGAATTTGTGCCAAGGAATTCTTCTTCCCTGGAAAAAAGTTTAGTAGCGTGGATTAATGGTAAGTTGCGCCTCAGATATCAAGTAAAAGATTTATATGCGCGACAGTCTCCCCTCTCCCTAGATGTTCCTATAGGTAATCGAGGCGGCGAAACCTTTGCTGAGCAACTACCTGCTCAAGGTTCCTGTACCCTCTGGGAATTAGCAGCAGAGATTGAGCAAGAACAGAGACGACTAAGTAATAAAAGAATTGGTATCCGGCTCAAGCAGTATATTGAAAAAGACCCAGAGCAAAAACTCCGAAGCTGTCATCCTCGTGCCTATCCTGAGTGTAACTGCCAGGTACTCAGCCAACGGTTGCTTTTGAAATACCCGCCAGACAAACTAGTTGATATTGCGCGGGATTTAAATATTAATTATCACACCATGAACTGGCATTGGAAAAATAAGGGATTGCCCTTACTTCAAGCCATTGCTAGGAAATTAGGTTATCAAGCGGATTTACAATCATGAACGGTACAGTATCTCCTTCCCCTCATCTAAACGTCCCCCTTCCTAGGGTTGCTCATAACTTAGCGCGACAATTTGCAGCAGAACAAGCCACATCTGCTAAAGGGATGCGAGTTTATCTTAATACCCTCGCCGTTTGGGCAGTTCACCGCTATCTGAACTGGCTACAAATTGAAGTGGATCTTAGTGCAGGTAAGAGTTGGCAACCTGCAATGCGCGCTTTATTCGATGTTGCAGATCTAGTTTTGCCAAACTTAGGTAAATTAGAATGTCGCCCTGTACTGCCAGGAGAAACAATCTTAACCCTACCACCGGAGGTAACTCAGAATCGTATTGGTTATCTACCTGTTCAATTTAGCGATCGCCTCGAAGAAGTGCAATTACTTGGATTTGTTTCAGCAGTAGCTTTAGAAGATTCCCCAGAACAACTCCAGCTTACTGAACTTCAACCCTTAGAAGTATTACTTGAGCAACTAGATCAACTACTTGCTAACCCTTCCTTGCCTAAAACACCTGTAAATTTGAGCCGTTGGTTGCAAAATATATTTGAGACGGGTTGGCAAACAGTTGAGGAAGTATTTGCCTCCCCCATCCCAGCTTTAGCCTTTCGGCGCTCATCCCTGAGACGGGCTAAACTAATTGAGTTAGTAACAAACCAGGCCTCTTACTCCCTAGCCTTGCTGGTTACACTTAAGTCACAAGAAGACAACCAATTAGGCATTCTTTTACAAATTTACCAGGCAGAGCAAGCAAGAGAATTACCACCCCATCTTAAATTAATTGTGCTTACAGCAAACGGGGACGTGTTTCGGGAAATCACCGCCACAGAAACCGACACATTCATACAATATGAATTCAGCGGTCAACCAGGCGAAAATTTCAGCGTCCAAGTCGTATTAGGAGAAATCAGTTTCACGGAAACATTTGTTATTTGAAAATGGAAAATTGTTTGTCTAGAGGGAACAGGAAATAGGCAATAGGCAATAGAAGTTTATTTTTCTCTTACCTTCCTCATCTCCCCCATCTTCCCCATCTCCCTGTCTCCCCGTCTCCCCCATCCAACTTTCCCTGGTACGATGAGGAGGAGCTAGCAAGCAAAAATCATGGGCAAGTTAGTTACCCTCGATATCAACGGTGACTTACAAAAAGGAGCATTGGTCACTTTAGAGATTTGGGAAGATGACAATCTCTCGGTATCAAAAACCCGTGTTGAAGCTAGCTTACCCTCTGCTCCTCTACTGGAAGAAAATTATTGCCACTGGCAATCCATTTATCAGAGTTTAGCCGGTTTGTTTCGCCTGGAAGAAATCTCCGGACAAATTACCCAGGGTTCCAGGATGCAGGTGAGCAAAGATTGCCGCCAATTAGCTCAGATACTGGTAAACAGTCTGAATAGTTGGCTTGAGGAGCCATCTTTCCGTCCGATTCGGGAACGGTTATTAGAACAATTGTTGCCAACTGATGCCGTGCGGATGATGATTCGAGTAGAGGCACTTTCCTTGCGGCGGTTACCTTGGCATCTTTGGAAGTTTTTTGAGCGCTATCGTCGAGCAGAAGTTGCTTTATGTCCTACAGAGTATCAAGGTATTGAAGTCTTAGCACCTGCTAGAACTAAAGCAAGAATCTTGGCAGTTTTGGGCAATCGTCAAGGCATAAATATTACCACAGACCAACAATTACTGGAGAGTTTAGCTGGTCAAGCAGAAATTGTTTTTTTGGTAGAACCCCAACGGCAAGAACTTTATCAAGCCCTTTGGGACTCACTTGGCTGGGATATACTCTTTTTTGCTGGACATAGTAGGAGCCAGGTTGATGGGCAAAAGGGTGAAATTGAGATTAATTGCGGCGATCGCCTCAGCCTTGATGAATTAACCTATGGCCTCAAAAGAGCAGCTGAGAACGGTTTAAAGTTAGCTATTTTTAACTCCTGTGATGGGTTGGGTTTAGCACGACAGCTAGAAACTCTCAACCTTCCACAAGTGATTGTCATGCGGGAACCCGTTCCTGACGTGGTTGCCCAGGAATTTCTCCGATATTTTTTGAGAGCCTTTTGCCAAGGTCAATCTCTCTATCTTGCTGTGCGAGAAGCACGAGAACAACTGCAATGGTTGGAAGAGAAATATCCCTGCGCTACCTGGTTGCCTGTCATCTACCAAAATCCAACCCAAGTGCCTATTAGCTGGCGTGCTTTGGTTATGCCGTCCTGTCCCTATCGTGGTCTTTCGGCATTCCAGGAGGCAGACGCACCATTTTTCTTTGGTCGAGAGGCATTTGTTCAGCGACTGGTAGAAGCTTTACCCCACCAACCTCTGATTAGTGTCATCGGGCCCTCTGGTAGTGGTAAATCATCAATAGTTTTTGCTGGTTTGATTCCTCGCCTGCGTCAGTCCAATTCTTGGCTGATTGTCAGCTTTCGCCCTGGTGACTGTCCTTTCTTACGGCTAGCTGAACAGTTTGTCCCTTTACTGGAACCTCAGTTAAGTGAGACAGAGCAACAAATCAAAATTAATCAACTAGCTACTGAATTTAGGCAACAAGACCGGAGACTGGTCGAAATAGTCGAGGGCATCCTAGAGGAACATCCCCAGGTTGAGAAACTGCTTCTCGTTGCCGATCAATTTGAGGAGTTATACACCCTTTGTTCCGACCAAGACGAACGCCAACGCTTCCTAGATAGATTATTAGCAATCGTCAACCAGGCATCAAGATTTAGTTTGGTTCTGACCTTAAGAGCAGATTTCTTAGAATACGCCCTTGCTTATCGTCCTTGGGCTGATGCTTTGCGCCGCTTTCCCCCAGAACTGTTGGGTTCCATGAATCGCCGGGAACTAGAGGTGGCGGTAGAAATGCCAGCAACTCAGTTAGGAGTAGAGATTGAGTCGGGACTAGCAGAACGCATTCTTAATGATGTCAGCGAAGAACCCGGTCACTTACCATTGCTAGAGTTTGCCCTCACCTTACTTTGGGAGCAATCTATTTTAGATTTGAGAGTACCGATAGAAAAGCAGGATGGCACAAAACCCCACCAACCAACTAAAAAATCCAAAATCGGCAATCCAAAATCCAAAATCATTCTGACCCATGCTGCCTATGAGGCTATTGGGGGAGTTAAGCAAGCACTGGTAAGCTATGCTGAGCGGGTCTACCGTACCCTTGAACCTCAAGAGCAACAACAAGTTCAGCAAATTTTTCTCCAGCTAGTGCATCCCGGCGAAGGCACAGCAGACACTCGCAGGCTGGCAACTCGTACTGAGGT
Source organism: Coleofasciculaceae cyanobacterium (assembly GCA_049683475.1). GTDB lineage: Bacteria > Cyanobacteriota > Cyanobacteriia > Cyanobacteriales > Coleofasciculaceae > JBAUJE01. The sequence goes on from JBAUJE010000503.1 coordinate 7,810, forward strand.
GGGGCAAAATCACTGGAATTTGGTGGCGCGTCTAGCTGATACCCGTTTAGTTGTTAGCAGGCAAGATCAAGTAACTGGAGAAGAAACTGTTGAAGTCATCCACGAAACCCTGATCCAGCAATGGCAACGTTTACGCCAGTGGCTAGATAATGACCGTCGCTTCCGTACCTGGCAAGAGAGGCTGCGGACACTCTTGCGCCAATGGGAAACCAATAACTGTGATCAGGAAGTATTGTTGCGAGGTACCCCTTTATTAGAGGCTCAAGATTGGTACACTCAACGTCAAAACCAACTCAGCCCTACGGAGCAAAATTTTATTCAGGCAAGTTTGACCCTTCGTTCACAAGAACAGTCAGCACGCAAGGGTATGCAACGAAAAGTTACATTGGCAATTATTGGTACTTTGATGGGGGGAGTGATCTTGGCGGGGACTGCCACATGGAATTTCCACAACGCCAGAATGATTGCCCAAAGTGCAGATGCTTCCGAACTACTGACCTCCCATCAAGAGTTAGAGGCTTTACTAGAGGCTTTAAAAGCTGGTAGACAACTGCAAAAATCTGAGGAATTGCAGCAAGTCATTGCCGTCAAACCTGATACCCGGATGCGAGTTATCGCAGCTTTGCAACAGGCAGTTTACCGCGTCAGAGAGTATAACCGTTTGGAAGGAAATAACCAAAGTGTTATTAGCGTTAGTTTTAGCCCAGATGACCAGCTTCTGGCCACTACGGTTGATGACAACACTATTAAACTCTGGCGAGCTGACGGTAAACTACTGAAGACGATAACCGGACATAAGGATCGGGTTAGGAGTGTTCGGTTCAGTCCTGACGGCAAACTCCTTGCTTCTGCTAGTTATGACCACACCCTCAAACTGTGGCGAACTGACGGTAGTTTACTGCAAACTTTTAGAGGACATAGGGATAAAGTCAGCAGCGTTAGTTTTAGCCCCGACGGTCAAACCTTAGCTTCTGCTAGTGCTGACGGAACCGTAAAACTTTGGCAACTTGACGGCAAGCTGCTTAATACTTTAAAGGGTCATCGCCTTTGGGTTAAAGGCGTTAGTTTCAGCCGAGATGGTCAAACCTTAGCTTCTGCTGGTGCTGACCAAAAGATTAAATTGTGGCACCGAGATGGTCGGTTACTCAAAACCCTAGAAGGTCATAAAGGGGAGATTTACAGTGTCAACTTTAGCCCTGTTGGTCAAACACTAATTTCTGCAAGTGCTGATGGCACAGTAAAAATCTGGCAACTTGACGGCACTTTACTCAAAACTTTAACAGAACATGAGGCATCCGTTTGGGATGCTAGTTTTAGACCCGACGGTCAAATTTTTGCCTCTGCTAGTGCTGATGGAACTATAAAACTCTGGCAGCACGATGGCACTTTGTTAACCAGCCTCAAAGGACACAAAGGGGAGATTTACACCGTAAGTTTTAGTTCCGATGGTCAGACTTTAGCCTCCGCAAGTGCGGACACAACTGTAAAACTCTGGCATCCTGACGGAGGTAAGTTGCCAACCTTAGAAGGTCATCGTGATTGGGTGTGGGGGGTGAGTTTCAGTCCGGATGGTCAAATCCTCGCTTCTGCTAGTTCCGACGATACAGTGAAACTCTGGCAGAGGGATGGTACTTTGATCAAAACCTTAGTGGGACATCAAGGTAAAGTACTTGATATCAGTTTCAGTCGAGATGGGCAAATCCTCGCGTCTGCTGGTGATAACGGTGTGATAAAACTCTGGCAAAGTGACGGTAAAAAGCTGCAAACCTTAAAAGGACATAGCCGGAAAGTCTGGAAGGTAAGTTTTAGTCAGGACGGTCGAACTCTAGCTTCCGCTAGCGATGACGGTACAGTGAAACTCTGGAGTCGAGATGGCAACTTACTCGAAACCTTGGTTACAGATGGTGGCAAAGTATGGAGTGTGAGTTTCAGTCCAGACGGTAAAGTACTCGCCTCTGCCCATCATGACCATACAGTAAAACTGTGGCGGCGTGATGGGGTTTTGCTCAGAACCTTGAGAGGTCATACTCTCTGGGTTTGGGATGTAAGTTTTAGTCCAGACGGTCAAATCTTAGCTTCTGCTGGTGCTGATGGCACAGTAAAAATCTGGCAGCGGGATGGTACTTTGCTCAAAACTCTCAAAGGACATACCGATTATGTTAGTAGCGTGAGTTTCAGTCCGGACGGTCAAATTCTCGCTTCTAGCAGTGCCGATGGTACAGTCAAACTATGGAGTGTTAATGGTACATTACTCAAAACCCTAAGAAGAAATAGTGTAGGTGTTTCTGATGTGAGTTTTAGTCCGGTTGGTCAAATCCTCGCTTCTGCTCATGGTGACTGGACAGTTACTCTTTGGAATTTAAACTTAGAAAACCTTTTAGTGCGCGGCTGTGATTGGGTAAAAGATTATTTGCGAACCAACCCCACTCTTAGTGATAAGGAGCGCAAGCTTTGCAATGATGTTTTAGGGCAGCAGGAGAAAGGGTGATGGGGAAGATGAGGAAGATGGGGGTGATGAGGGTGATGAGGGAGCAAGATGCTCCCACTACTCCCTACTCCCTACTCCCTACTCATTACTCGCCCATAACCGATGGGAGGGATAAACAATTTTAAATTTTCTCTCTTCAATCCCCTAACTCATGGCACTATACAGAATCTGAGCAAAAGTAGAAAGACATGGATGCAGGCGAACTTTTGAAACAATATGCAGCAGCTGAAAGGGATTTTCCGGATGTAGACTTATCAGGGGCTGATCTGCGTGAGGCAAACTTAGTGGGTGTCAATTTCAGGGGGGCTAATCTGAGTGGAATTGACTTGCGCGAAGCAAGGCTAGGACAAGCGCAACTGATTAAGGTTAATCTCAGTGGTGCGAATTTGAGTGAAACTATCCTCTGGGGTACAGATTTGAGTGAAGCTAACTTACACCAAGCTGAGTTGCGAGAGGCAGATTTGAGTGGTGCTAAGTTGATTCATGCCCAATTGGCACAAACTATCCTAACTAAGGCGTGCTTGCGTGGCGCAAATTTGAAGGGTGCTAATCTCTCCAAGGCAGTTCTGTTTGCGGCAGATTTTCGTCCTAGTTCCGAGGGACAAACCAATCTCGAATCGGCAGATTTGAGTGGTGCAAACTTGAGCTATGCTAACCTCAGTGGAGCGCTACTGCATCGAGCTAAGTTGAATGGAGCCAAACTTTGCCGAGCTAATTTAGGGGGTTTGGGAGGATATCGTTTCCATCAGACTGACCTGAGTGAGGCGAGTTTAGAAGGGGCAGATCTAAGTTACGCTGATTTGAGTGGAGTTAATCTGTGTAAAGCAGACTTCCGAGGGGCAGATTTGAGCCGAGCTAATTGGACTAATGCCAATCTTCAAGGGGCAATTATGCCAGATGGCACTATTCATGAGTAGAGGCTGGCTTTGTCTTTATTTTTTACTTGACCAGATGCCATACTTCATGATCTATAGTACTTACTACTAAATCCTACCGACAGTGGTGCGCCCTCATACTGGCAAGACACACCGATCTTTAACCTCCTCTTATGGTCGTAGTAGGTGTGAAAGTGCGTCTGTTTGCGAACTAGTTCTAATTCTGATGGATTAATGCTAAGTACTCCTAGGATTGCCTCAGAATCGAACGGACGACCTTGACTCCAAGGTGCAGTCTTTTTTAATTCAACATCAACATAGTTAATAAAGTTCCCTTCTGCCTCCAGCAGCATGTGAGATTGCTCAGAGTCAATAATAATGTTACCCACTTTATTTGGTTCTCCGCCGACCGCTTCTGCGGCTTCTGCGATAGACATCCCAATATACTGAAAAGGACGGTGGAAGGGTGTACTCAGTACATGCAGTCCAGAATCAAAGGCTCTGTCTATAGCACCTGCAAGTGTCAAAGTTCCCAGATAATCGCCATTCTGAGGAGTAGCAGAAGCCCGTGAATTAACTATTGAAACTAATTTGGTAGGTAAGGTATTTATATCTTGCTCAAAACAGTCTTGAATGGAAACTGGGATCGACACCGTTTTTTGGTTTTGCCAGTTTTTGTTAAGTGAACTAAGAAAATCTTGTGGGAAAGACCAATAGAAAATACTGTTTCGACGGTCAACAACAATTAAGAATGTTGGATTCGACTGAAGTAACCAATAATTAAGAGTCGTTACTGCAATAGGAACTGTAATTGAATTACCTTTTACTTTATCTTCTTCTTTACCTTTGCATTGAATGTTAAACAACTTTCCTGTTGGGTGTTCTCCCTGCATAATTTCACAGATGAAGTCAATGCCGAGATCCCTCTCTTGAGGGACAGGAATAACATTGCAAAATTCACTGAAAACTGAACTGAGAAGGTCGGCAGCACTTGCGCCGCTCCTCTGAGACGTAGTAAGTTTAGGTAACTTGGTCATCACAATGTTAAAGATTTCTCCACAATAATAACTCAAGCACTATCTAGGGTGAGAAAGCTTTTGTCTGGGTCGTTTGAGTGGCTTTGATATTAATTTTCTGCCACTAGCCGCCTGCCGCTTCCGCAAGTCAGCACAAATTGCTTTTAAGTCATAGTTAAAGGACTTAGCATGTTCTTCTCGCATTTTATAAATCTCTTCAAGAACTTCGTCCTTCCACATTTTTACTCTCCCATTAGCTCATAAGGTGTACAAATAGTCGGTAGCTCGTATCCGCTATCAAAACTGATTTGGGCTAACTTCTTCTGAATTTGAGCATTGGCAATATGTTTACAATTCCAAGTTAACAAATAGTCCAAACTGTAAACTGTTGCTGCTGCAATATGGAGCGCATCATCAGCAGCTTTAGATGGAAGATTACTTTTGGCAAGAAACTGCGTGGCTAAATTCTGGACAGCTTCGTTAATTTCAAGCAAAGGGAAGTCACGCAGTATCTCAAGCCGCTTGCTTGATATTTCTGAGTCACCCCGCCCTACCTCATCCAAAACCACTTGGGAAATATAGAGGGTAAACTGATCGCGGCGGGTTTCCCACCATTCCCGCGTAGCCTCTAAATTAGCCATCAGAATTAGGTTATTGCTGGGTCTAGCGGTTAAGTATCCAATAATGCTGGTTTCGATATAAACCGTTTCACTCATGCGGAGTTTAGTGGTTGACTTTTATATCTTAGCCCGCTTATCTCTCATGCTTACTATCTGTATCAATAAATAAGCGATCGCTTTCAGCACTGGCGCAAAGCGCCAATCACTATTACTTCACCTACTCCAAAAAGCGATCGCTTCTAAATCTCTCTCAACCTTCTAAAGCACACTTCCCCGCAGCGCTTCGGCATCAACTCCTTTGGTCAGATAAATCCGCAGGATATGACCGAAAATTTTAAGTTGAAAGGGTAACTTGCGTAATACCTTCAACCACTTGGGTTGAGAACTACTAGTAATTTCAGACATTTGCAAGTTGAGCTCAGAACAGCGATGTAAGCGGCGGAAAAACTCTGGATTTTCCGTATCGAGAACAGATGGGAAAGCACGAAGCGCTGTCTCATTAGTTTTGCGAATCACTTCCATATCAAACTCGGTGGGATCTAACCCCAACACCCTGTAAAAATCAGACCGTTCGTGAACCGTTAGAGTATGGGTAGCAAAGACTGTCAGCAAGAAAAAGCGACTCCATAAACGAGATTGCCAGGTTTTCCAGAGTTTAGGCTGCGATCGCAATAATGCCTTAAAAATATCCCCATGACGGTTTTCATCCTGACACCAGCTTTCAAAGTAGTTGAATAAGGGATAAAACTGATTCTCAGGATGTTTTTCTAGATG
>JBAUJE010000504.1:0-9283 GCA_049683475.1 Coleofasciculaceae cyanobacterium
CCAATAAGAACCCAGATGCTGTAGGAGAAGCCGTACAATTATGTTTGTTCGACTTATCCGAGAGCTGGGGAGAGTTGGAGTAACTTATGGAACCCCCTGCCCTTCTAGGCATGGGGTGATCTCAGGATATTTACCTTTGATGAATCTGACATGAAGCGAAGGTGAAAGTTTTTTCACTTATATCTTAGGGAAATTTAAGCTCCCCTTTCCTCGCAGGAGAGGGGGTGGGGGAGAGGTTCAGCCAAAGTTTTGAGGTAGTAGATTACTAATCAAGTCGTAGGTTACGACGCAGAACGCTCATTACTTCCCCAGGATTCTCGGTAGGTTGCGGCTTGGTCGATTCACTGATTTGAGCATAACCGAGGCGGTAGAAAGTATGGATAGTGTTGGTAACACCTTTGGGAGAACTGATTACCAAGATTTTGACAGGTGTGCGCTGAAGTTCTGAAGGGGTTTTGGCTGGATTGGGAGTTTTCGGCCCCAGAGATTGGTTGGGTATGAATTCTTCTGCCATGAGAGTTGTCCTATTTGAATAATGTTCAAAATATTGAACACAAAATATCCTATCAGAATTATTCAGAATTTTGAACATTTACTTAGTTATGAGCCTCTGACACCATGTAATTCATGGGAAAAGCAGGCAAGGCTTTGAAGCAGGTTCTAGAAACTTACGGTATCAGCCAAAATAAATTGGCGGTCACAATGCGCATTGGACGCTCAACGATGCACTACTGGTATAGTGAGACGACAGATCCTTCAGCTGAGGCAGTTCTAGATATTAGGAAAGCACTGCGGAGAATTGACCCAGCAGCAGCAGAGGAATTTATCCGGTTGTACTTGTCAGAGGATGATGAAAAATCAATGTTTTAGATTACTCACCCTTACTACGCATAAATTGATCAACAGAAATAGTATTGAGGCTACAACCTGCTAGCAGCACAAAAAATACCAGACAGTAAATGAGCTGTGAACCTGCCACATCCCATTTTTGTAGTAAGCAGGTGCCGAAAATTAAGGTTATCATCAACGCAAACCCAGCAATTATCGCCTTTCGCGTTAACAAACCAATAGTCATCAAAAATCCAGAAATTAGCTCCACTGGCGGAATCAAAAAGGCAAATATTCTAATTAGCAATCCCGGTACTGGCAAACCTTCATACATCGCCACATGAGACTCAGCAAATCCGGGGATATCAGCAATCCTTACTAGTCCATGCACCATTATGTTAATGCCCAAGGCAATCCGCAGCAGTGTGTAGGCGAGAATAACGTCTTGATGCTTTAGCTGAATTTCTTTCATGACTCAAAATTTGCTTTGGTAGTTAAGGGTCATGGTAAGGCAAAAAAGCGCTGGGGTTTGAATGATTCAAGTTTATCAATAATGGGTGATGTTATCAGTAAGTCTTTGCAATAAGAATATAGAGGTTTTATTGCTTAAACTTTTTTATTTAAGAAGCCACTTTTTGACTATTCTCCTTAATCGTTGCAACCAATCCTGATACCTCTTCCGGTGACTTAATCGGAGTTTCAGGAGGATTGACCGAAGGCCAGGCTGTTTTGAGTTCAGTTAAACTAGATTCAATTGCTTGACTAGCTTCGGCGTGTTCCTCACTCATTTGAGAGGAAATATTTCGATACAGTTCCTCTGAGTAGAGGACAAATCCTCGTGAGTCTTGATACTCAAGTATCTCAACAAATTTACCATCTGCGATCGCTGCTTCGTACTCTTCCCCGGCTACATTTAACATCTGGTTAACTACCTGAAGTAAAAATTCCGGAGACTGGCGCTGTTCTTCTGGTAATGCGGCAATTGCTCCATCAATTTCTTGCATTGCTTCTTGGTACTGAGGGGTTAGCTCAGGGGCTTTTGGAGCAGATTTAACCGTATCATTTAACTTGTTTAACGTTGGCTTGAATTCTTCAACATTGCGCTGTTCCAACTGACCTTCTATATCACCATAAATTTCTTCAACTGGATGACCAATATGAGGTTCTGCTTCTTCTGGTTTTCCTTCATTTAATAGTTCTTTCGCCACCATGAGGTGTCCTTTCATTAATCCCAAAGCCGTCATGTAACTAACATCATCTTTCTCCGTTAGAGGAGCAGCCGGTTGCTCAATAGTAGTTGCTTGGTTACTATCAGAAGGACTGTTGGTAGGTGCTGGGTTGTTGTTGCAGCTACTGACTACTATTAAACCTGCGGTGGCAAAGGAAAGTATCACAAAACGGAAACGAGACAAAGCACGAGAGATAAACATAACTTTTAGTGTCTAGAAAGCGTAAAAAACTTGTAAATCAACTATTGAGATAACTCTTAGTACTAACTTTGCACCTCTTATCTCCAGGGACTTCTTAACTAGGAATCACCTCAAACTCTCCCATACAGCCATTTTCTGCTACTACATCTTGGTGAGGATGGAACATGTATTTACCGGGGTAGGGATAAGCAAATTCTAAAATGTGTCGTTCTGATGTACCCATAGTAATCACATCGGTTTCCTCCTGGGGTTTGAGAGTTCTACCTGTGCGATAAACCTGGAACATATTGGCATGAATATGGAAGGTAACAGCAGGGTCAAACTCAATCATGTTCAAGACATACAGCCTCACCAACTGCTTCTGATAAATGGGGATGGGATGATCTCGGTAGTAGTTGGGTAAACCATTAAAGGCATAAAGTTCGTTGTGTTCGTCGTTGTTAATGTCGTAACCACCCATCACCAGTACCATCTCATCTGCAGGGGGACGGCCTTGAGGTGGATCGATAATGAACATGCCGTATAGTCCCTTACTAATATGTCGCGTTACTGGTGCGATATGGCAGTGATAAAGGTGGACTCCATAGGGAGTAGCATCAAATTCGTAAACCGTCTCCTTACCATGACGCACGGGTTTCACTCCATCCATTTCCGCAGGGTGAGTACCATGAAAATGTAGACTATGGGAATGTCCCTCCTCATTGCGAAAAATCACCCGAACACGTTCACCTTCAACCGCCCGAAGGGTTGGCCCTGGCACTCTACCATTGACATTCCAGCTCACAAAAGAAACAGCACTATTGAGATTTAATATAGAACTCTCCGCCACTAACTGAAATTCTCTAATTTTGCGACCATTTTCATTTTTGACAGTGCCATAGTCAAAGTCTCGCAATAAGCTCATGGGGTTAAAGCTATTGCTAGTAGCTGCCGATGCTTTTTCCTCTATCAGTGGTATTCTCACAGACGACCTTGATTGCTCTGCCAGAGTTCGTAGGGCAACTGCTGCAACCGTTACACCTGCACTGGCTAATCCCCACTTCAGCAGCTGGCGACGGCTCCAAGGTTGGAATTTTGAGAGTAGGAGAGGATTCGACATGGGCTAAGGTTAGTGCATTATGCAAGGGTCAGGCTATTGATTCTCAAAGGCAAGAAATAGCTTATTAATAGTAAGCTAATGAAAATAGCTCCTGATTAGGATAGCATAGGAGCAAGGAAATCTAACTATAGTTAGTTAATAATTTTTGTTGATAAGGGAACTTATTCTCATCTCCCTGATCAGAAGTCAGGAGTCGGTTGACTACAAACCCATCAGCTCATTACCGGACTTCGTCGGGCCACGCTAACATCTCCCCAACTTTTCCGAGATGGCGATTACGTTCGCGTAGCGCTCAAAGCAATCGCACTAAAAATTAGAAACAAACAGCCACCCATCGCTGTCATTACCCGTTCAGAAATTTTACTAGCAATCAAACCTCCCCCTTTAACCGCGATCGCTGTGCAAATGGCATGACCCAAAATAGCCCCCATAATTACCCCCGAAGGTTGGTGCGCTGCGGCTAAGGTAATAGTGGCAAATTGTGTGCGATCGCCCCACTCTGCTATAAAGGTTAAAGTAAAGGCTTCTAGGCAAATTGCTAGGGGAGTCTTTTGCTGTGGTAACTTAGCTTCAGCCTTTTTAACAACCTCTAGGGCATCTTGTTCTTCTTCTTTACTCGGTTCGACTGGCATTTGGCTGGCATTGTATAACAATTTCAGACCAAAGACCAAAAATAAAACTATCTCGGCGTAGTCAATATAGACTTGCGGCAATACAGATACTACCCTTCCCATTAGAACAGAGAGGATAGTCATTGCGCCTAAAGCTGCCATTACTCCGATAAAAACTAAACGCCGCGAGTGACGCAGAGATAAAATAACGGCAATAAAGAAGGTTTTATCCCCTAGTTCTGAAACGGTAATTAATAATAAACCGGCAGTAAAAGCTGTTAGCATTCTCGTCAAACTTCCCAGAATTTACTATTTATCTGAGTGAAGCTCGATGAGGATAAAAACTCTTCACCGAGCTTCACATCAAAGGTGAACTCGATGAAGGTCTTGCTCTCAAATAGCTGTGGTTAAGCTAATATGCCACCTGAACCAGGCTCATCGCCAGCATGTTGACTCAGGTGTACAGGTCAAAAACCTGTATTGCTACTCCCCTTCTTATTGATTGATTCTACTATAAATTCAACTTTATTTAAATCCATTGCCATTTTAATTCATGGATTGTTGGCAATTATAGCGTTTCTCATACTCGTGAGATACATACAATTTTCTTCCCTGTTCCCTGTTGCCCGTTCCCTGTTCCCTAAAACCCAAAAGCTTGTAATATGGTTGTCCAATCTTGCCCAATTGATAATTACTGTAATTTTCAACTTTCAACTAACAATTTACTCTTTCCATTCAAAAAATCTATATCTTGGTTAGGTAAGCTAACAGTAAATGTCGTCCCCATACCTACTTTACTTTCAACAATAATCTCACCACTGTGACGTTCAATTGATTTTTTGACAATTGACAAACCTAGACCAGTTCCCCGTATCTCACCAACGTTACTAGCACGGCTAAAAGACTCAAATAAGCGTGCTTTGTCCTCTTCTGGGATACCAATACCTTGGTCTTGTACACTAAATCTTACTTGTTTATCTTCATAAACAAGTTGAATTAAGACATCACCTCCCTGGGGAGAATACTTAATAGCGTTAGAGACTAAATTAGTCAGAATTTGCCGCAGAAGTTTACCATCTCCCCAGAACTTAATCTTTTGTTGGTCAGTAACAAATTTTAAATAATGTTTTTCTGAGACATCTACTTGCATTTCCTCAACTATTTCAGTAAAAAAGGAAACTAATTCAAGTTGCTGTGGCTGAAACTCCATTTTTTCAAACTCAGCTTTGCTCACAAAAAGTACATCATTGACCAAAGCAGTGAGATGTTGAATCGAATTACGTACACGTTGAAAATGCTTATTTAACCTTTCTTCGCTCCATTTATGGTAATAGGCTTCTACTAGTTCCATAGAAGAGAGAATTGTAGTTAAGGGAGTGCGATATTCATGGGAAATTCTGGTGATAATCCGAGTTTTCAAATGGCTAAGTTCTTTTTCCTGAGCTAAAGACTGACGAAGTTGGGTTTCTAAAGCTTGCAATTGTAGGTTAGCTTTTTCGAGTTCAGCTGTACGTTCTTTTACTCGTAATTCCAATAAGTCTGCCTGCTGTTCTTGGGTTAGGCGTATTTGCTGCCTTTCTATGGCGTAGCGAATCGATCTTGCCAATAAATCACTCTTAAAATTCCCTTTAAGTAAGTAGTCTTGCGCTCCTTCCGAGAGTGCTGTCACTGCCATTTCTTCATTATCAAGACCTGAAAGAATAATGATGGGTATCTGAGGGAATTGGTCATGCAGACGGCGAAAAGTTCCTAGTCCGTACTCATCAGGTAAAGATAGGTCAGAAAGGACAACATCGATTTCTTCCTGCTCGAGACATCTGATACCTTCTGCCAAAGATTCGGCGGTTTTGAGAACTGTCGAAAAATTTTTAGCTCTCGCCAGAAACTCTTCTAGTAGGTCTAGATCCTGAATATCGTCTTCGATGACAAGAATTGTAGTAGGTTTATTCAACATATTGGTTGTTTCCGGAAAAGTAATTGTTATATTTAAACTTATTTACCCTGTCAATTTGGGTAATTTCGCACTGATTTTTAATTACTGATTGTTGTTTTACCCATGCACCCTGAACCATAAATCATCAACAAAGTTAACGAGGAAGTTTGACTACAGAAAACCAGAAAAGTTCTATTGTGTTAACAATTTTTTGGAACTCTTTCAAGCCGACGGGTTTGGTCACATAGCAGTTTGCCCCTAATTTGTAGGTCTTTAAAATATCTTCATCAGCATCTGAGGTAGTGAGAACCACCACCGGAAGATGGTTAATATTGTTGTTGTTTCTAATTTCTTCTAAGATATCCCGTCCTGATAAACCAGGAAGGTTGAGATCGAGCAAAATTAGATCGGGTAATTGAGCATTAGCATACTCTCCTTTTTGGTTAAGGTAAGCAAGGGCTTCTTCTCCCTCATCAAAGACAGTTAGTTTGATTACTATTTTTGACCTTTCTAGAACTTCCCTTGTAAGGTCTACGTCACCAGGGTCATCTTCAATTAGGAGAATTTCTATAATTTGAGTATTGTCTTTATACATAAGAAAGTTATTTTTAATTTTCAGTTTTCATCATAGAAAAATAAACAGTCGTACCTACACCAGGTTGTGATTTAACCCAAATTTGTCCTCCATTACGTTCAACAATTTTTTTACAGATTGCTAAGCCGATGCCTGTACCTGGATATTTTCCCCAGCCATGCAATCGTTGGAAAATCTCAAAAATTTTTTGGGTGTAGCGAGTTTTGATGCCAATGCCATTATCAGAAACAGCAATTACCCATTGCTCACCTTGCTGTTGCACTTTAATCTCAATGTTAGGGTTAACCTCGCTCCGAAATTTCAACGTATTATCAAGCAGCTGAGTAAATAGCTGTACCATTTGTGAGAAATTAGCTTGAACAATTGGCAAAGACTCTGCTTTAATCAAGGCATGATTTTTTTCGATTTCTAAACTTAAATTGCTGAGGCTTTCCTGGAGTACTTCGTCTAAAGCAGTTGGCTTGAGACATATTTCTTCTCTTAGTAGCTTGGAGTAGAGCAATAGATCTGTAATTTGGGCTTGCAGGCGTAATGCGCCGTCGGCGATATAGTTTATGTAACAATCTGCTTTAGCGTCCAACTTCTGACTATAAGAATCAACTAACCATTCTGTGTAGCACTTAATTCTCCGCAATGGTTCCCGCAAGTCGTGAGCAGCGATGTAGGCAAAGTTTTCTAGTTCAGCATTGGTACGCAGCAACTTAGCATTACTTTTAACTAGTTCTTCTGTCCTTGTTTGCACTCGCTGTTCTAATTGTTCGTTAGCTTGGCTAAGAGATTCTTGTACCTGCTTAAGTTTAGTAATATCTTTGCCATAATCAACTAAACCAATAACCTCACCTTGGGGATTGCGGTAGACAGTTTTAGTCGTCAGGTATATCTGTTGCTTACCATTGCTTAAGAAGCAATACTCAAAAGTTTGGTCTTTACCAGAGGCAATAATTTGGCGTTCTTGCTCGATAATTTCCGTCACTTCCTCTTCAGGAAATAGGTTAGTGATAGTCTGTCCAATAATTTCTTCAACAGGTTTGTTGAGTAATTTCGCTCCTGAAGAGTTAATTAGTTGGTAGTTACCCTGCAAGTCCTTAACGCCAATCACATCAGGAGAAGTATCTATGATAGTTTGCAGCAAATGGTGACTTTCTTGCAGGGCTAACTCGGAACGTTTGCGATCGCTAATATCTTGAGTTACCACTAGTCCAGCAAAGACTTTTTCCGCCTCATCTTTAATAGGTACAGTACAAACGTAATAGGTGTGCTCAGCATAGTCAATTTCTTGCACAGTAGAGATACCATTTAAAGCAGCACGATATTGAGGTTCAATTACAGCACAAGTTTCTCTCGGAAAAACCTCCCAAATAGTTTTTCCCCTCATTATCTTCTCTGTCAAACCACTCTCTGCTAATCCCTTGCCCTCCACCACTAGGTAGCGCAAATCGGCATCAAACAGCAGCACTGCACTGGCTGGAAAGTTACAAGCGATAGTGCGATAGAGTTGTTCAGACCTACGTAATGCTGCTTCTGCTTGTTTGCGCTCTCGAAGTTCTGCCTGTAGCTGGCTATATAATTGGGCTTTCTCAATAGCAGTGCCGATTTGTACCGCCAATTCGTCTAGCAGTTGCAACTCTTCGGCTTCCCATTGACGCATACTGTCGCATTGATGAGCAATAAGTAGGCCCCAAAGTTGGGTAGCTGAGGGAGCTGAGGTAGCTAAAAGAATTGGCACAACCAGATTAGCCTTAACCTGAAATTGCTCTAATAACTTAATATGGCAATCGCTTAATCCAGCTTGATAGATATCAGCAATTGCTTTCTTACGTCCCTGGCGATATTCTGAACCTGCTCCTTGCTGAAAACAAGTATCAGTAATGTGACTCCCTAAACTGGCTAGCCAACCTGGTGCAACGGACTCCGCCACCACCTCACCACTCATGTCAGGTTTAAACTTATAAACCAAGACGCGATCGCTGTTCAGTAGTTGCCGCACTCCTGTTACGGTAGTATTAAGGATATTCTCTAAGTTAAGGGATTGGTTAATGCGTAAAGCAGTAGTAGCTATCAAGGTTTGCCGCTCTTTGCTTTTGAGCAGGAGAGTTTGCAATTGAGATTGTTGGATAACTCTATTGACTGTTAGACAGAGGTTTTCCTGGGTTAGTTTACCCTTGATTAAATAGTCTTGAACTCCGTATTTAAAAGCCTGGGTAGCAACCTCTTCATCTCCTTCTCCGGTGAGCATAATCACCGGTAAGTTAGCGAACTTATCGAATTTTCTCAGTTCTTGCAGAAACTCTAAACCGTCTAAATCTAGTAGCAGGAAATCTAACAAAATTAGCTCTGGTCTTAACTGATGGCATTGTTCGAGGCCTTTTTCTCCAAATTCTTCCTCAAAAATAGTCCAGTCGTTGTTTGTATCTTTGCTTAAATAGCGACGATAGGTTTCCCTATCCTCAAGGCAATTATCAATAATTAAAATGTTTATTTTTTTAGCCATTTTTTAAATATTGATTCATGATTGGTTTTAGTTAATGATTGATTTTCGTTTTCTTCCCAATTGCCAACTCCTCATCAACTAAGAGCCAAGTAGACTATTATCTGGTAGTACAGTAACTTCTAACCAATGTTCTACAAAACTCTCAACCGTTTTCTGTAATTTTTCTATACCAATAGGCTTTTGCATATAACCGTTAACACCGCACTTATAGCAGATTTCGATATCTTTCGGATTAGATGATGTTGTTAAAACTACTATGGGAATAGTTTTCAAATCATTATCTTGCTTAAGTTGCT
>JBAUJE010000505.1:0-5641 GCA_049683475.1 Coleofasciculaceae cyanobacterium
ACTCTTCTAGATTAGGCTTGGGCAATTGAGGGTATTGCTCTTGTAAGGCTCCCAGGATTTCGACTCGCTTAATCGAGTCAATCCCTAAATCTGCCTCCATGTCCATATCCATCTCTAGCATCTCGGCTGGATAGCCAGTTTTATCACTAACTACTTCGAGCAGAGTTTGACAGAGTTGGTCAAAATCAATTTCAATGGCAGCTGGAGATGCAACAGGGGCGGGTGTTGGGGCAACTGGCTCTACAGGTGCAACTGTAGGAGTTACAACGGGTTGCTTTGGTTGGGCCGCTGCTAACTCTAATTCAGCAATAGCTATCTGACTTGCCTCAACGGCCATGGCTCCATTGCTATTTACGGTAGAAATAATCTCTTTGTGTCCGTTTTTATGTCCGTTATTAGTTGCTACAGGGAAAGTTTCCACTGGAGCAGGGACAACGGGACTATCAAGTTGAGCAGGGGGGGTGAAGATAGGCTTCGGTTGAGAGTGAGTTTCAGGTAGTTGAGTTGGAGTTGCAGCAACCGCCTGAGCAAAGGAAGCTCCCTTGAGCAGCAGGCCATACTGTTGCTGCATCAATTGGAAGAAGTTTTTAGCATATTCGAGCTGCTGGTTCAGGTATTCCTCATGGATGCGGAGGGTTTCACCCTGATGATCGTGGAACCGCATCATGCTGCGCTCTGAACTTTCCAGCACCCGTACAACAGGCTTGTTGTCCTCGGACTGAGCAGCCACTTTACTATTGGTAAACAAGAGATTCTGCTGCTGGAGCATCAGTTGGAAAAAGGTTTTGCTATATTCCATCTGATGGTTCAGATATTGCTCATGCACCTGGAGGGTGTCACCTTGGTGATGATTAAACTGAGCCAAACTAGACTCTATGCTATTTAAAATGCGCTCGTAGTTTGGTGCTTGAGTTGGAACTAGTTGTCCTTGCTCTTGGGCAGTATTCATACTCTTGCTGCTTAAGGTAGAGGGGTTAGACTGGCTGATAGTTTTAGTCGCAGCTACTGGACGGTGGCCATTTTGCTGGGCTTTTTCTGGAGTTGGTTGGGTAGCAGCTACTGGGTGATGACCATTTTGCTGGGCTTTTGCCAGAGTTGGAGGGGCAGATATCTCTGGTTTTACTTCTACCTTGGCTTGAGGTGCTGGGGAAACTAGGCCAGCTTTGTTCTGGGAAGGATTTTCTGCCGCCTGGACAATTGTTTTTACCTTATGCCCATCTTGGAGAGCTTTTTCAAAAGCTTTTTTGGTTTTTTCGCTGACGTGGTTAGCACCATTCATGCTGACGTTCAAAACCTTGCCCTGAGGAGCTTCAGCTACTTTAGGGGGCATTTGATAAGAATCTGGGTTTTGCAGAGATACACCTGCTACCCGCAACTGCATTACTGCTTCCCGCATTTGCAAGTCGCTGTCTTTCTGGCGGCTAGCATTTAAAGAGATAGCAAGGTGAGGTTTATCGGCAAGAATCTCTTTAACTAAGTTAGTCAGAATACTCCTAGGACCAAACTCAACGAAGCAATAACCACCTTCAGCATAGATGTTTTCAATTTCCCGCTTGAAAAATACTGGCTTGCTCAGATGCTCTTCCAGGTTCTTCTGGATACCTTGAGGTTGGCTAGGATAGAGCTCTCCAGTAACGTTGGTGTAGATAGGAATTTCCGCTGTTTGGGTTGTAACTGTCTTAACGGCCCGAGCAAAGGGTTCCTGTCCGTGGGCAACCAATGGTGTATGGAAAGCGGCGGAGACAGGTAAGACAACTGCGTAGAATCCTTGGTCTGTCAAAGTCTGTTGCAATTTGACGATTTCCGACTTAACCCCAGCTAAGACCACTTGGTTATTGGAGTTCAAGTTAGCAACGGAGACTTGAGGGAAATCTTTGAGGACTGCTTCAACTTTGCTCAAAGCACCTTTAACCGCTAGCATACCTCCTGCATCGGCCTGGGCATCTTCCGGCGTTGCCATTGCTTGGCCTCTCGCCTTGACGAGGAAGAAGTAATCCTTGTCATTGAGTACTCCTGCGGCCCAAAGAGCGGTCAGTTCTCCGAAGCTATGGCCGGCAACGAAATCTGGTTTGAACCCAGCTTTTTCCAGTATCTTGTACATACCAACGCTAATGCTACCAATGGCTGGCTGAGCATATTCGGTACGTTGTAGCAGGGAAACTTGAGCTGCTTTTTCTGCTTGCTCAAAGGCAGGGCGAGGGAAAACAACTTCCGAAAGAGGCTTGAAGCCATCTTCAGCTAGCAAGTTGTCAAAGTGACCAAAGATTTGCCGCAGTTCCGGGAAGTTCATCACCAATTCCCGACCCATATTGGGATACTGGGAACCTTGTCCTGAGAAGAGAGCGACGACTTTACCTTTTAGCTCAAGGCCAGTTTGGCGATAAAAGATTCCTTGGGGATGAGTCCAATCTTGCGCTTCTGGTTGACGCTTCAGGGAATCAAGGCAAGCTTGTAACTTCTTCTGAGCCTGGGCTAGAGAGTCTGCAACAAAGCCAACTCTGGCATCGGTAAGAGGAATTTGTAAGTCCTTGCAAGCTTCAATTAGTTCTACATAATGTTGATCTGCCTTGTCAGATTGCAACTTCCCTAGCAGATCTTCACATTTCGTTGATAGCTGTGCAGGTGTAGGCGCGTTCAGCAGGATTGGCTGGGGAGTTTTGTGCAGGCGATAAACTTGCTCATGCTCACCCTGATACTCTTCTAGTACGATGTGATAGTTAGTACCACCAAAACCAAAGGAACTCACACCTGCTCTTCTTGGTGCTTCCCCTTCTCCCCGAATCCAAGGTCTGGTTTCTGTGTTGACATAAAATGGTGATTTTTCAATCTCCAGTTTCGGGTTAGGTTTATTGACGTTAATGGTTGGTGGTAAGACCTTGTGGTGTAAAGCTAGAGCAGCTTTAATTAGACTAGCCGAACCTGCGGCCGCTTTGGTGTGTCCGATTTGGGACTTAACGCTACCAATGGCTACATGTTGCTTTTGCGGATTGTCTTCACTGAAAACTGTTGCTAGAGCTTTGAATTCAGCTGGATCTCCAGCCGCAGTGCCAGTACCGTGAGCTTCAATTAGACCAACAGTTGTTGGGGAAAATCCTGCTTCTTGATAGGCACGCTTTAGGGCTTTAACCTGACCTTCTGGGCGAGGAGCATAGATACTCTTATATTTACCGTCGCTAGAAGTGCCAATACCTTTAATTACAGAATAAATTTTGTCACCATCTCGTTTGGCATCGCTAAGGCGCTTGAGTACCAGCATGCCAATTCCTTCACCCAGCATCATCCCATCGGATTCAACATCAAAGGGTCTTGTTTGTTGCTTAAGAGAAAGAGCCGGTGTTTTGCTAAAACACAGATAAGTGAACTGAGAGTTATCTACATCAACTCCCCCAGTCAGCATCATCTCGCACTGACCTTCAAGTAGCTCACTAATCGCCATTTTTAAGGCGGCAAGAGAACTAGCGCAAGCAGCATCAATTACACAGTTAGTGCCTCCAAAATCTAGGCGGTTAGTAATTCGACCAGAGATTATGTTGGCGAGCAGGCCGGGGAAGGCATTTTCATTCCACTCTGGATAGTAGGATTTAATTTTGTCGATAATCTTCTGAGTGTCCTCATCGGAGAGTCCACTGCTTTTGAGGGCTTTCTCCCAAATAGGAAATTGCTGTCGAGCAGAAAAACCACTACCAATACTTCTAGCTAATGCTGCTCCTAAAATAACTCCAACAGCATCTCGATTAAACTCACGAGATTTGCCGTAACCAGCATCTTCCATTGCCTGAGTTGCAACTACCAAAGAAAGTAACTGGGAAACATCTGTTACTTCAAGAATGTTGGGAGGCAACCCATATTCCATCAAATTAAGTTTTACATCGGGAATGAATCCACCTCTTTTGCAATAGGTTTTATCCCGGGCAAAAGGATCTGGATCATAGTAATCATCGGCATCCCAATGGCTAGACGGAAGGTCGGTAATACAATCTACTGAATTAATAATGTTTTCCCAATATTGCTGCAAGTTTTCTGCTTTTGGGAACAGAGAAGCCATCCCAATGATGGCAATAGGGGTGTTTTTCAGCTTGCCATTGAGTTGATCAATTGTTACTTGCTCGGAATTAGTGGTTTTTTCAGGCATCATTTTCTTCTTAGACTGTATTTGCTCTAGCAGAGCATTTTCAAAATCGTTTACGTTTTCTTTTAGCTGTTCTAAACCAGCATTAATTTCAGAATCAAACATGGCGTAACTTACACCATCCTTTTAAATGGTGGACTTTAAATCTGCTGATTAGTGAATTACAAAAATGTAATATTACTGTCTAATCTGTCTTTAATTAAAGTATCTTTCGCTCAAAACTAAAACAGTAAATTACATCACTTTTGTTTGGAGAATAAAGGTCTTTTTAATATTTGATAATGACCTTATTTAGTGTCACAAAAAACAGCAACCTTATCTACCTAATTAGCAAAAAAAAGATTAATAAGTAAATACTTGATTTGTTTCTTTACTTCCTCTAGCTCGACAACTGTTTAATTCAACAAGTCCTAGGAAGGTTAGAAAACATTTCAATTTACTTGGATAGCTAATTGCTAATTAAGAGCGTGTATTCTACCTGTAAAAAAAAATAAACAAGTACTGGTTCTCCAGCACTTCAATGCCTCAGGGCAATTAACTTGAATTTTTTCTAGATTAAGGAAAAGTTAAATCTGCGTCTTTCGTCAAGAATTACTCGCCTTAATCAAAGGAATGTTCAATACAATGTTTATTGTCTAAATCATTTCAGTTGATTCTTTCACCTCCCTACCCTGATCGATTTGTTAGAAGAATTCTTTGATAAGGTTGAATTTAAACGGTAAAAGTGAAAATTTCAGGGAAAACAACGGTAAGAAAACGAGGAATTTTCAAAATTCTAGTGAATTAGTAGAGAAACAAGGCAAATAGCGATCAGTTTCTAACTAGTTCACTGGTAAAAGCGAATATTGGCGGGGTGGGGAGGGGTTAGACCCCTAATAATTTCTGGGTAATTCATTCAAGTTGGCAATATAGGGAACAGCTTAGTTAAGCCTATATATCTTGGTAAGGTGTGAGGGGTCTTACCCTCCCTATTTGCCCTCTTATGCTTTCGTGTCAAGTTGCCTTTCAAACTATTGCTACACAAAGAGGGACGGGGTAGAAACTCTCTCTTTGGAAAACTAGGAGGGAATACTGCCAAGTTTTTGACCGTTGACTAGTTAAAGTTAAATCCGCTCACCTTATCGGTGCCTAGCAAACTTATTTAGCCTACTAATTTTAGTGAACCTCTACAAAAAAAGAATTGGTAATTGGCGCTTAATTTAACTATTAATTAACAATTAACTATTAATTAACAATTCAGCACCAGCCGCAAAATATAATTTTCTCTTCACTATTGGGTTAATGGCTGACAAACACTGACCGTGTACTAGCTCAGATTGCTAAAACCCAGTCAATTTGTAGGAAATATATAGGAAATAAAATATATCTTAATCAAGAAATAGAACATATATATCGCATACTAGCATTATCTAATCCACAAAACAAGAAAGCGGTTAACTTCTTGGGTTAGTAAGCCAGGTTTTAAGCAAGCAACTAATAAGTAGAAATAAACAAATATTTAGATTTTTGTTA
>JBAUJE010000506.1:0-1532 GCA_049683475.1 Coleofasciculaceae cyanobacterium
AGTCCAAAATGGTTGATTTAGATCTCTTAAATGGAGTCCCGTCAGAATCGGCTCTAGAATTCCCGGCTCAACTGGGTTTCAGAGGGCGGGGTTTCAACTTAATGAATCCCGGCAACGGGATTGAAACAACTATGGTAGAATAGTACAAGTTAAGAAGGAAAAAAGGTTTCAACTTAATGAATCCCGGCAACGGGATTGAAACGAGCCTTGAAGTCTTCCTGAGGTCTAAACGCCTGTCGCTCGTTTCAACTTAATGAATCCCGGCAACGGGATTGAAACACTAGTGCGAATTGAGGTGATAGAGAATAAACAAAGTTTCAACTTAATGAATCCCGGCAACGGGATTGAAACTTTCCACTGTCGGTGGATGGGTTGCAAAAATGGGAAGTTTCAACTTAATGAATCCCGGCAACGGGATTGAAACTTTAATTTTGCTGCTTTTTCTGCCGCAGCTTTAGCTTGTTTCAACTTAATGAATCCCGGCAACGGGATTGAAACTTTGAAGTGTGCCGCCATCAGTTTTGGTCAATCCAGGTTTCAACTTAATGAATCCCGGCAACGGGATTGAAACTGGCAGAAATACCGAACAAGATGATATTCTCTGGCGTTTCAACTTAATGAATCCCGGCAACGGGATTGAAACATTACTCTCTTACTATATGCGTCTATGCATATTTTGGTTTCAACTTAATGAATCCCGGCAACGGGATTGAAACTGGTACAGGGTGGTAATTAGGGTAGCTACCTTATTCGTTTCAACTTAATGAATCCCGGCAACGGGATTGAAACAGTGCCTCAATTTGAGAAATCAGTTCCTCCGAATTTTGTTTCAACTTAATGAATCCCGGCAACGGGATTGAAACCCGCGATCGCACCTGCTACATCGTCCGTCACATCTTGTTTCAACTTAATGAATCCCGGCAACGGGATTGAAACGAGATATTTGCCCGGAATGCTATTTGAATATGAAGGTTTCAACTTAATGAATCCCGGCAACGGGATTGAAACAATCCTAGGCGTATCATTCTAAACCTCAGTGCTGGGGTTTCAACTTAATGAATCCCGGCAACGGGATTGAAACATATTCCAAAGGTCTATTACAGCTACTTGTGATAATGTTTCAACTTAATGAATCCCGGCAACGGGATTGAAACTAGAGCTGACACCAGAACCTCCTGCGCCCAAAAATCGTTTCAACTTAATGAATCCCGGCAACGGGATTGAAACATATCTGCTATTGACGACCTCTGTGATCGTCCAGTTTCAACTTAATGAATCCCGGCAACGGGATTGAAACATGCCGAATCTGGCAAATTTGCTGGAGGTATGAGTACGTTTCAACTTAATGAATCCCGGCAACGGGATTGAAACTGAGACTTCTCAGAGAATCCTAGAGCAGCTAGAGGTTTCAACTTAATGAATCCCGGCAACGGGATTGAAACGCGGAAGGAATTTCGGAAGGACGGAAAGAAAGTCTACTTCTTAGTCAACGGAATCACAACTTTATGTAGCCATGCAGTAAACTCGTCTCG
>JBAUJE010000507.1:0-28178 GCA_049683475.1 Coleofasciculaceae cyanobacterium
TTGGGCAAAGAACGTTGGAGTACATCTAGAAAGGACTGTTCACAGGTCTGAAATTCCTCCTTAGCAATCGTCTGAATAGGATCTGGTTCAGTTCGACAGCGCCCCAGAAACCGAGCGCGGTTCATGCCATGCTCTTTGCAAGTAAGAATGGTTTGCAAGGGAGGTGTAAGAAAAGCTTCCAAAATCACCTCTACGCTTGGTGGCTCACTTTGAGCTTCGCACTTAGCAAGCAGTTCTAGTTGAGCCCTAACTACTAACTTGGCAATTCTGGCTACGACTGCACGAAACAGTTCCTCTTTGGAACCAAAGTGATAGTGAACAGCAGCTAAGTTAACTTGGGCCTCACGGACTACACTGCGCAGTGAGGTTCCAGAAAAGCCCTGCTCAGCAAATAATCGCTCTGCCACATTGAGAATCTGTTCTTTTGTATCAGTCGGAGTCACGCTACCCATATTAGATTAAACTTACGAACTGTGTTCATCGTCGGTGAGATATTTTCCATAAGTCCCGTTTAAGAAGGACTAGAGCGAATTTTTGCAAGTCGTTACCCTTGCAATTCTTTCAAACGAACGTTTTAATAATATCAAACGACTGTTTTAACTCTAACTGCCAACACCCTTTCTCCCAGAGGGAACTTCAGCTTTGACTTTTCTATAGTTGCTCTACGTGTTTTCTAGAGAAATTAAAACAAACGTTTGAATGGAAAGATTAATTATCATGACTTCTAACCTACTACCACCCGAAAATTCCTCCACCAAACCTTCGTTGAGTCTTCTTGAGACTATAAGCAAGTTGCCTAGTCAGCATCCCCGTTTGCTGGTCATATTCGGAGCAGTAGGATTGCTATTGCTTATTGGCATACCTGTCACCACCATGAGACTTGGCAGTGAAGCATCACAAAGCGTTGAACCTATAGATTCTAAGATTTTGCCCGTCGAAACACTGACAATTGAGCCCGTCACTAGCTACGAGGTTTTGCGTACCTACACAGGTGAAATTGCTGCACTGCGAGCTAGCGACTTAGGCTTTGAGCGCAGTGGCGAACTGGTTCAAGTCTTAGTAAAAGAAGGCGATCGCGTCACAGCAGGACAACCCCTAGCTCGCCTTGATATTCGCAACCTAAAAACCCAGCGTCAACAGCTTCAAGCAGAGAAAGCTCGTGCAGAAGCTCAATTGACCGAACTAAAAGCAGGTCCAAGAAAAGAAGATATCAAAGCAGCACAAGCGGCAGTACGAGATTTAGAAGAACAACTCAGACTGCAAAAAGTGCAGCGATCGCGACGAGAGTATCTTCACAACGAGGGGGCAATTTCTCAAGAAGAACTAGATGAATATACTTATGGCCAAGGAGCATTAGAGGCTCGCCTAGAACAAGCTAAAAGTAACCTGGAAGAATTGCTCAACGGCACCCGTTGGGAACAAATCGCAGCTCAGCAAGCAGTCGTACAGCAGCTAGATGCCAGAATTGCTGATTTAGACGTGACAACTACCAAAAGCAGCCTCAAAGCACCTTTTGCCGGCATTGTCGCAACGCGCCAAGTTGATGAGGGTACGGTGGTAGGAGCGGGCCAGCCAGTGATTAACCTAGTAGAAAATGCTGCTCCCGAAGCTCGCATTGGGATGCCCACAAATATAGTAAACGAGTTGCAATTAGGGAGTCCTCAAAAAGTCAAGCTTGGCTCTCAAACCTACAGCACTACCGTCTCTTCCATTTTGCCCGAAGTAGACCCAGACACCCGCACTCAGGTTGTAGTGCTTACCCTAGAACCCTCTGCCCTCCCGCAAATTAATCCAGGACAAACGGTACGGCTAGAGCTGATTGAAAGCATTGCTACAGAGGGATACTGGTTACCAACAGAGTCTCTTACCCAAGGCATTCGGGGACTATGGACCTGCTACGTTTTAACCCAGCCAGACAAAACAAAGCCAGAAGTCTACGAAATTAAACAGCAATCCGTTGAGATTTTACATCAGGAAAGCAATCGTGTCCTAGCACGCGGTACTTTACAACCAGGCGATCGCATCGTTGCCAATGGTACTCATCGCCTCGTACCAGGACAGAAGGTTCGTCCCTTAAGGGAATAGGGAATAGGGAATGGGCAACAGGCAACAGTTAATTGAAAATGACAAATTGAAAAAAGTTAATGATTAATTGCTTATCTCCCTCCTCACCCCCTCACCTCCTCACTCCCTCACCCCCTCACCCCCTCACTTCCTCACCCCATCACCTCCTCACCCCCTCACCCTCAAATAAGCCCCATGGTTCGCCCCTTTTATCGCAACATTCGCTTGCTCATTCTCACTATTGTGATGATTACTGCTTGGGGAATCTCTTCTTTTCAAGCTCTACCCCGGCAAGAAGATCCAGAACTAGTCGCTCGCACAGCAGTAGTTAAAACTGCCTATCCCGGTGCCAATGCAGAACGGGTTGAAGCTCAAGTCTCTGAAGTTCTAGAAGCTGAACTGTCTGAGATTGAAGAAATTAAGACACTTGAGTCAGATTCTCGGATCGGATTTTCTACCGTGTTAGTGGAATTAGTTGATCAAGTCACTGATACTCAGCCGGTTTGGTCTAAAGTGCGAGATGAGCTAGATGATGCTTCTGCCCAGTTTCCACCAGGAGCAAGAGAACCAGAATTAGATGAAGCCAAAGTCAAAGCTTACACTCTCATCACCTCTCTGACCTGGAACTTAGCAGGTGAACCCAACTATGCTATTTTACGCCGCTACGCCGAAGAGTTAGCCGTACTCATGCGTGGTATTCAGGGGACTGAAGAGGTCGAACTATTCGGAAACCCCAACGAAGAAATTGTAGTGGAAGTCAACGGGCCTGATTTAGTTGCGGTGGGACTATCCGCTCAGCAGTTGGCAAATCAGGTTAATTTAAGTGATGCCAAAGTAACAGCAGGTCAACTTCGTAGCCCTCAACAGAATCTAGCAATTGAGGTAGAAAGCGAGTTAGAAACCCTTGAACAAATCCGTCAAATTCCCATTCAAACCAGTACTAGTGGTCAGTTTACTCGTCTGGGTGATATTGCTCAAGTCAATCGAGGTATTCAGCAACCGCCAACTGACTTAGCTCTTGTTAGTGGCAAACCAGCAGTTGTGCTGGGTGTCCTGATCAAATCTGGTTTACGGATTGACTATTGGGCAAAAGATGTTCGACAACAATTGGATGCATTTCGCGATCGCTTACCTCAAGGAGTTAGCTTAGACCTCATTTTTGACCAAAGTGGATATGTTGAGGAGCGAATCAGCACCCTCCTTTCTAACCTCTTATTTGGTGCGGTGCTGGTTGTCGCTGTTGCACTGGTGGGTATGGGCTGGCGTTCCTCCCTAGTGGTGGGAGCAGCGCTACCGCTAACCGTATTTGCTGTATTTGGCTGGATGAGTCTATTTGGCGTACCTATCCACCAAATGTCCGTGACGGGGCTGATTATTGCCTTGGGATTGCTGATTGATAATGCCGTGGTGGTTGTCGATGAAATTCAGGTAGAGATGCAAGCCGGGATAAAGCCTCTTCAAGCAGTCACCAAGACGGTGGATTACTTAAAAGTCCCCTTGCTGGCATCAACCCTAACAACCGTACTTACTTTTCTACCAATTTACTTACTACCAGGGCCAGCAGGAGAATTTGTAGGTTCCATTGCCCTTAGTGTTATTCTCTCCTTAATTTCCTCTTTTGCCCTCTCCCTGACGGTAATTGCCGCTTTGGCAGGACGGATGTTGGCCCGCAGTAAGGCAAAAGCCCAACAATTTGAACACCAAAGTCAGTCTCGGCGAAATGTTCTCCAATCAATGCTGCTGTTTTTGATGAAACCGGGAGCTTGGTGGAATGAAGGATTTTCTTCGCCCCAACTAGGACGTGTCTATCGCTGGACACTAAATCGAGTAACGGCTAAACCATTACTGGGTGTTGCCCTAACAATGCTAGTTCCCCTGATCGGATTTATTACGGCTAGAACTCTCGATGAGCAGTTTTTCCCCTTGGTAGATAGAGATCAATTTCAAATTGAGGTGGAATTTGCCCCCCAAACAGCGATCGCCCAAACCCAAACCAAAATGCTTCAGGCTCGCGAGATGATTTTGGCTCATCCCAATGTTGAAGATGTTCACTGGTTTGTCGGGGAAAGTGCCCCCAAGTTCTATTACAACTTTACAGGGTCACGGCAAAACCAGTCCCACTATGCTCAGGCAATGATACAGTTGCATTCAGCCAAGGGGGTGCGCTCCTTGATTCACGAATTGCAACAGGAGTTAGACCAAGAATTTCCCTCGGCTCGCATCTTGGTACAACAGCTTCAACAAGGACCACCCTATGATGCTCCGGTGGAGATGCGAATTTATGGCCCGAACATAGAAGAGTTAAGGCGGTTGGGGATGGAAGTGCGGAGGATTTTAACTGAAGTACCTGATGTTACCCATGTTCGTGATGACTTAAGTGAAGTGATCCCCAAGTTAGGACTCTCTGTAGATGAGGAACAGGCGCAACGGGCGGGTTTAAATAATACAGCAATCGCCCAGCAGCTCGAAGCTTATTTAGAGGGAGCGGTTGGTGGTTCGATTCTGGAGTCTACTGAAAGTATGCCCGTGCGAGTGCGTTTGACTAATACGGATCGTGGTGATTTAAGTCAGATTGCCTCGTTAGATCTACGCCCAGAACAGTCAAATGACCGTAATTTCCGTCCCACCTCTGCTCTCGGTGAGTTTAATTTGGTGCCTGAGTTGGCCAACATTGCCCGTCGGGATGAGCAGCGGGTAAATACGGTGCAAGCATTTATCAAAGCTGGTGTTTTACCTTCGACTGTCCTTAGTGGCTTGCAACAACAGTTAGAAGAAAAGAGTTTTGAACTGCCATCTGGATACAGGTATGAGTTTGGCGGTGAATTTGCGAAACGAAACCAAGCTGTCGGGAACTTAGTGTTGTACGTTCCCTTACTAGTCTTGGTGATGATGACGGCGCTGGTGCTGTCCCTCGGTTCGTTTCGACAGGCAGTAATTGTGGCTGTCGTAGCTATCGGTTCTGTTGGTATGGCGCAGTTTTCTCTCTGGGCGTTTGGTTCCCTGATGGGTTTTATGGCTATTGTCGGCACGATGGGTTTAGTGGGAATTGCCATCAATGGAGCGATTATTGTGCTGTCTGCTTTTAATGAAGATGAAGGAGCAAGTCAGGGCGATCGCAAAGCTGTTGTTGAGGTGGTTATTAAAGCGACTCGCCACGTCCTAACTACCACAATTACCACGATGGTTGGATTTATTCCCCTGCTAATTAGTGGTGGTTCCTTCTGGCAACCCCTAGCCATTGCGATCGCAGGTGGTATTGGGGGTTCACCTATCCTTGCATTGTATTTTACTCCGGCAGCTTATTTGTTTTTGCATCGAGGTGAGCGTAAATCAAAGCCAAGGACTCTCTCTGTTCAACACTAATCAATATCTCTCTTCAACCTTTAAATTCTACTAACTGTTATTGCAAGTACAAGAGGCATTTTCTAATGAATTTTCCACTCTGGCAATACCTCTTTTATCTTCAAAACTCGCGTATTAGATGACAGTTTCGATTAATTTCAAGTCAGTCAAATCAGGAGATTTCTCATGTCACAAAATGTTGATGTTCTCGTTGTGGGCGCTGGTACGAAAGAGGCTTAATTTACCCTTTGAAGGATCGTCCTATGACTGGACTGCCTTTCTCGGTGATGTTCACCTGCATGGTCATCACGCTGAGGGGGGAACTGAGCAACACTCTAATGATCGTGGGCTAGCCTTTATCGTACCGTTTAAAGACGGTTCTCACCGGATTGTTACCATTGACAACAACTATCAAGGCGATCGCAACCATGCGCTCTTACCCTCCGAGCTTAAGCACCTCATGGCAAGGGTATCTGCCATTGCCAAAGATCATGCCTATCTAGCGGCGATTGAAGGCTTTATGGCTCATCATCAAGCAACAAATAAGTTCCGAGCAGTCGAAAGAGTTCGCCATTGTTTTGCCATAGCAACAGGACAAGAAACCTACCCCGATTTATTTGATGAACGTGAGCAAGCAGCCTTGCAACTAGCTTGGATTTCGGCACAGATGCCCCTAACAACGCCTTGCCGTTTTGTACAATCAGCAGTGGAGCTTTACTCAGCCGAAGAGCTGGTTCATCTGATCGTCGTTTGTTCCCTTGCCTCAATGGTGCAACGCTTTGTAGCGGTAGCACAACCAGAGTTAGAGAGCAAGGTAGCTCAGTTTCTACAGGAGTACGAGCTTATCTCTGACATCCTTATTCTGCGCTATCCGACGATGTGCGGCAATGATTAGGGCAACTTACGGCACTTCACTATCTAGGTCTTGCTACTGCAAGCGGTCTAGATCTGCTTCAATTATTTTTGGGAATCGGCTGGTAATTAACAGCTAAAAGAGATCGATCTAGCAGGATGTAAAGTTGACCGATTGCAGTTCGTTGTTAAAAAGCACGAATTGAAAACCAAGCTTCATCCAAATATTGATTACTCTGGAATATAGTGATCGCAAACCATGACCGACAGACAGGGGTAAATCCTGATGAAGCAAAAAAATCTAGCAGTTTTACATTTAGTTTCCCAAGGTACTATTCTCCTTTCCCTTCTCCTACTGTCTGTTGGTTCTGCCAGAGCCACACCAGCTTCCTTGGAGTCTGCCCAATTCACTATTGCTCAAACCCTTTCTAACCAAGAACGAGAAGAATTAGAGCAACTGCGAGAAGAAACTCAACTGCAAGAGCAGGTTAAAGCCGAAGCTAATCGTGTTTTTAGTCGGACAACAACCCTATTCAATGTTTTACTAGCTACCCTAGCTCTACTGCTAGCTGCCGCAATTGTTGCCCTCTGGCTACTACGCAAGGCTGTGCTGCTAGAAGTAGCAGAGGTGGTTAAGGGACACTTAAAAGAGCTGACAACCCTAGAAAGTCAGATTGCTGATGCCAATCAAAAAGTTAATAAGCTTTTGCACCATACTGAAGATATGGCAGATAATCTTGACGACCAAGCAGAAGCTTTCCAACAGCAGGTAGTGTCACACCGGGATACCCTATCTCAACTCGTCTCAGAAATCTCCAAATTTAAAGCACAAACTATTGAAGAGTTAAAGGCGCAACTCGGAGGTGAGCAAAAACAGCGAGAAAAACTGACATCTGAGTTTGATACTAAATTGTTTGACTTACAATCAGTTGCTCAAAAGCAAAAAGAGCAGTTGTTGCAACAACTGGAAAAATCCGGACAAGATTTTTCAGGTCAACTTTCCGGGCTAAAATCGGAAGCAGAGCAGCAGAAGAAAGGAGTTTTTGACCATCTTAATCAGTTAGAAGACGAAATTGCCCCTCACCTAGCTCAATTGCGCCTCGATGCCCAACAACAGGTTCAGCAACAGCAAAATATTACCCTAGAAAACCTAGCTCAACTGCGCCTTGATGCTCAACAGCAGGTTCAGCAACAGCAAAATATTACCCTAGAAAACCTGAAAAAACAGGAAGCTGAATTTGCGGCTAGTTTGTCTGAGTTACACTCTGGTGCTGATGGACAAAAGAAAGAACTATTAGAGAACTTAGCAAAATTAAAATCTGACTTCGTCGAACAGTTATCAACTTGGCAGTCGGATGCTCAAGGACACAGAACTCAAATCCTGGGAACCTTTCAGAAACTAGAGTCCGAATTTGCAGCAAAGCATTCAGAACTCTCGACAGAAACTCAAGGTCAGAAAGAGGACTTGCATAAGAGTTTAGAGCAATTGACAGCTGAGTTAGCCACTAGCAGATCAGAACTACTCTCGGATAATCAAGCCGAAAAAGAAGCAATTCTGCAAAACCTGAAAAAACAGGAAAGTGAGTTTGCTCAAAATCTGTCAGAATTATACTCAACCATCGATGGACGCTCTGGCAAAACATTTGAGAGCCTGGAGAAGCTTGAAGCTGAGTTGAATGAGCAAATCTCCGTCTTTAAGGAAGATGTTAAAGCTCAAAAAGAGAGAATTCGTCAGAATCTAGAGAAACTAGAAACTAAGTTTGCCGATAAACTCTCACAATTACAGTCAGGAGTCCAAGAGCAAAAGGGTTTAAGTCTCCAAAACCTGCAAAAACTAGAAACAGAACTAGCGGCTGAACTCTCCCAGTTAAAATCAGATGCTCAAGTTCAAAAAGATGCCATTCTCCAACAACTATCTGAGATTACACCTCAATTTATCTCAGACTCCTTCATGAATGAGGTTCACAACCGTGTTCAAGCTGTCACAGAACAGCTAGGCATTTTAAAATCTAACCGTCCTCAACTTTTTTATCGAGCTGATGACTATTTCCAAGAGGGGAATAAACTGCTAGCCCAGGGGCGTTATGCTGATGCAGTTAATTGCTATGACCAAGGGATTGCTATACAGCCGGATCACCCTGGGGTTTGGCAGCAACGGGGTATGGCATTGTGGGAATTAAAGCGCTATGAAGAGGTAATTGCCTCCTTTGATAAAGCCTTGGCGAATAATCCCAACGACTGGGAAAGCTGGTATTACCGAGGTATTGCCCTTTCTGAGTTACGACGCTATGAAGAAGCGATCGCAGCTTTTGATAAAGTCATTGAAATTAAGCCCGATGAGTGCAGGGCTTGGCTGAATAAAGGTTTAGCCTTAGCAAGGCTAAAACGCTACGAAGAAGCCCTAACCTCTTACGATAAAGCACTAGAACTGAAATCAGATTATCACGAAGCTTGGGTTAATCGAGGGGTTGCGTTGGGTAGCTTATTGCGTAGTGAAGAGGCTTTCTCCTCCTTTGATAAAGCTACCCAGTGTCAACCGGATGATGCTGTAGCTTGGCTGAACCGAGGTTTGGCTTTGGAAACTTTGAGACGTTATGAAGAGGCGATCGCTTCTTTTGACAAAACAGTGCAATTAAAGCCAGAACACCACAAAGCCTGGACTCATCGAGGTTATGCCCTAGTTCAGTTAGAACGAGATGCAGAAGCACTAAAGAGTTTTGACCAAGCTTTGGCCGTAAAACCAGACTACGCTGATGCTTATTACAAAAAAGCTGTCTGTTATGTTCTTCAAGGCAGAGACGAGTTAGCTCAAGAAAATCTACGACAAGCAATTACCCTGAGTCCAAGGTATAGGCAGGAGGCAAGAACTGAGGTTGAGTTTGATGTGGTTCGGCAAGATAAGTGGTTTAGGCAATTAGTTAATTAAGCGGTTGTGCGTCTAGGAGTTAGATGGTGTGGTAGGGAGTAAGGAGTAATGAGTAATGAGTAATGAGTAATGAGTAATGAGTAATGAGTAATGAGTAATGAGTAATGAGTAATGAGTAGGAGGCAGGGAGCCGGGGGAGAGATATTAAATTCCTCATTACCCCATCCATCACCCCATCACCGTGTCCCCGCGGATCGCCAACGAAGTGCGCCGCGTCCCCGTATCAATCATCATTTTCTGGTAATTGGTTACGGTAATGACCTCCGCAGCGATGATGGAGTGGGGCAAAGGGTAGCCGATGAGGTGGCAAGTTGGGCTATACCTAATCTGCGATCGCTTGCTGTCCATCAGTTAACGCCGGAACTGGCTGAGCTAATTGCATCTATGCAAACGGTAATTTTTGTTGATGCTTATCCTGTGGCTCAGGGAGGTAAGATTGTGCAAGTCTGCCAGCTTAAGGTTGAGGCAGATAATTTGAATTTAGGGCATATCAGTAATCCTCCTTCACTTTTAGCTCTGGCTCAGTTACTTTATAGTCATGCTCCCCCAGCTTGGTTAGTTACCGTACCAGCAGTTAATTTTGAGTTGGGTGAGAATCTTTCAGAAATTGCTCAACAAGGTTTAGCTGCTGCTCTTGAGCAAATTCGTTGGTTGATACAAAGTGCCAATTAATGTCAATAAAGCTTTCTAATTCGATAACATAAGTTAAAGAAACGTATCAACCAAGACGATGACCCAACAATGCAATGATTTTGGATTGCCGATAGCACAGCGGACGCAGCGTTTGCAGAGCAGACGCTCCTTACGTCGCTACCGCTACGCTAAGGTGCGCTAGCAGCTTAGCGAGTATTTTGGATTATAAATTACACAAGTCTCAACTTTGCACGAAGGGGAAAATCCCTTTATAGCGCTAAGCGCTAGGGAATAGGGAATAGGGAACAGGGAACAATAAGCTGCGATTGGGTTTCAGAATGTGAAAATGTCCTAACCTTAACGTGTGGTGCTATATCTAAAATCTAAAATCTAAAATCTAAAATCGAGATGACCAATCTGCTGATCTGGTTACGAGTAACTCTTAAACTCAAGAGAAAATTCCCTATTTTATTGCTGATATATGTCTTTTTTGCCTTACCTTCCCTAACGGGGTGTAATTTAGGTACTAAGCCGGATGCTTCAGCTCAACCAAGTTCTAGCGAGTCGCGACAGGATAAAGGCAACCTGAATGTAGAAGTAGAAACAGCCCAAACAGGAGTTATCCAGGAACCTTTAGAGTATACGGGTAACACTGAACCAGAGAAAGAAGTTTCCCTGCGTTCCCAAGCAGAAGGACGATTACTTAATCTGAATGCAGATACTGGGGATTTTGTCAAGCAAGGACAAATTTTAGCCCAATTAGATGATGCCCTGTTACTGGGTGCAGTAAGTGAGGCAGAAGCAGAACTGACAGCCCTTCAGTCAGAAGTAGCCAGGGCAAAGACTGAGGTAAGTAATGCTCAAGTCAGGGCCCAACAGGCTCGCTTAGAACTTCAGCAGGCAGAATCAGACGCAGCGCGGCTGGCTCGTTTAGCCAAAGATGGTGCGATATCAGAGCAGGAAGCAGAATTAGCTCAGACAGCAGCAGCTACAGCACGCCAAGGTTTGCAGGTTGCCCTTCAGCAAATTAGTACGGAACAAAAAGCAGTAGAAGCAGCGGAGAGTCGGGTTAAGGCACAAAGAGCTACTGTAGCTCAAAACCGTGAACGTCAGTCCTACGCCTTACTTGCCTCTCCCATTACAGGGGTTGTCCTAGAAAAGTTAACAGAACCAGGTAATTTAGTCACACCAGGCAGTGAAATCTTAAAATTGGGCGACTTCAGCCGTGTCAAGGTGGTAGTACCTGTTTCAGAGTTGGAATTAGCTAACATTCGGGTGGGACAGTCAGCAGAAGTTTACTTAGATGCCTTTCCTCGCCAATCTTTAAGGGGCAAAGTGACTCGTATCTCACCAGCAGCTGACCAAAGGGCACGCCAGGTGCCAGTGGAAGTGACAGTTCCTAATCCCAACGGACGCATTGGTAGTGGACTGCTAGCACGGGTTAGCTTTGCCTCTCGTCAAGCATCAACCGTTGTTGTGCCAGAAACATCCTTCAAAGTAGGAAAGAGAGAAAAAGAGGAAGAAAGTAGGAGAGATGAGGAGGGGGAGATTAGGTCAAAAGATTCTGGGGCAACAGTCTTTGTGGTTTCAGGTGAAGGTAGTAAAAGTAAAGTAGAAGCTCGTACAGTGCAAGTAGGCGATCGCAGCAATGATAAGGTAGAAATTCTTTCAGGTTTACAACCAGGAGAAAGATTTGTAGTACGTAGCAGCAAACCTCTCAAAGATGGTGACACTGTGCAGTTAAGTATACTCTCTCAATAAAATAGCTACTGATTAAGTACAACGCAATTGCGCCCTTGTTTTTTGGAGAGTGAAAGTGCAATGTTTACCTCTGCAATCAGCATCTCCAGAGAGAGGGAAGGGCTAGGTATGACTGCTACAACACCTAGACTAGCTGTAAGAACCGGAGCCGGAAAACCGTCAACTAGAGGTTGGTTACGTTGAATTTCTAAAGCTTGGATTTTGGCTCGAATATTTTCTGCTATTTCCACAGCAACCTCGCCATTAGTTTGAGGCAAAATTATCGCAAACTCTTCACCTCCGTAACGAGTGACTATTGCTGTTTTGTCTTCTAAACTTGCGCTGATAGTGCGGGTAATTATCTGTAAACAGGAATCTCCAGCTAGCTGCCCATGAGTCTGATTATAAAAACGAAAATAGTCAATGTCGCACAGAATTAGAGATAGAGGTTCAGCCTCTTTT
Organism: Coleofasciculaceae cyanobacterium; assembly: GCA_049683475.1. GTDB lineage: Bacteria > Cyanobacteriota > Cyanobacteriia > Cyanobacteriales > Coleofasciculaceae > JBAUJE01. The sequence continues at coordinate 12,020 of JBAUJE010000507.1, forward strand.
ACCCATTTTTGCCAATGGGTTTCTAAATATTGCTCAAAATAGTTTTGATTGGGAAGTTGAGTGAGTTCATCAAAGTTGTATAAACGTAGTACTTCTTGTTTTTCCTTTTCTAATTGCTCTAGACGTACTTCAAGAAAATCTTCTTTGAGCTGTTGTTGAAAATAGAGACGATACAATTGGCAACTTGGCTTTATCCAATTGTTCTCTAGTTTGACCAAACCTAAGCTTTCTAATTTGTAAGCGGTTATTGCATCTAATTGAGTACCATCTTCTCTCGTAGCAACCTGACGTAAAGCTGAGGATAATATGGGTTCACTTTGAAGAATTGTTAAGTAAGATCGTAAATGGTGATTATAAATCCCAGCTAAGGTGGGAGCTTTTAGCAACAACTCTTCTAAGGTTATGTTACCTAGAGAGAGATGATGAAGGGCAACACTGATTAGATAGGGATGTCCACCTACCATTGCCATCAGTTGTTTGACTTGACGATTGTCTTGCCAATTGAGTCCATAACGTTGTGCTAAATCATGCACTTGTTCTAAGCTCAAAGGTGGCAGATTAATTGCTAAACCAACATTAAAGGGAGATTGATTAAGCTTGAGGGGAATATAAACTTCTGTCGAGTGAGTTACAATCAGGCGAAGTTTTTGCCAAGTTTCCACCTGTTGTGCCTGTTCGTGCCAAAATCGCAGCATGGCAAAGAACTCTTGGGCAATCTGGGAATGCTCAAAAACTCGATTAACTTCATTCAATGCCAAAACGATGGGAGTGTCGATTTTCTCAAGTAGATAAGCCTCGAAATAGATTTTGCAACTCACTTTGCTACCCATCTCCTCATCCCAATAATCGTCGAGTAGATGTTTAAGGTTCAAGCGGCTGCTAACATTAGCGCTAAACCAACGCAAAAACTTATCTATAGAGGCGAAAACATCTTCTTCTGCTTCCTGAAAGTCTAGGTAAACAGTTTTATAACCTAAAGCTGTAGCGTGAGCAAGAACCCGATTCAGTAAAGAGCTTTTCCCCATCCTTCTAGCAGCCCTGATGCGAATAATACATCCAGGTCTGCTAATTTCCGAGCAAGCCTGTTCTTCAATGGGGTAGCGCTGGATATAGAGAGGGGAATTGAGGGACAAAGGTCCACCAGGAAAGTTGCTTTTTGTTTTTGATGAGTGAGCTAAAGTATCATCTTCTCTTCCTTTATTGCGGCTACTACTAGTCGGTTGGTTAACTAGATTTTGCTGGTACTGGCTTAAGACTAAATGCAGATTTTTTTTAGTTACCCTATCCCCTATAGCCTGGGAAAGTTCTTGCCATAATTGGGAGCCGACTTCCTTGATATGAGGGATGCCATAGGTAGAGTCGGCCGCCATCTGGTTGTAGGTTTGACCCTGCCAAGATTGACAAAGGATAAATCTCTCGATAGTACTAAGTTGCCTGGAGAGGATAACTCCTTCTACAATTGCGAGGGCTTGCTCAACATTCATTCATTAATATTTGTATAGAGATTGGTTTTGCCACTAAACCATCATCCTCTGCCGCGATTTACCAGCACCAATCCCCGCGTTTTGCCAGAAGTCGAATCAACTGTCCTGATTGCCTGCCAGAGTTCTTCGGCCTCGACCCAGATAGGGGGATATTTATAACGGGAGACATCTAAAATCAGAAAGCGGTCTGTTGCTTCGTTGTAGGCAGCGATGGGGGAGATATGTCCTCCTGCTTCTTGACCAAGGGTTCGGCGTAAGTAATTAGCTAAGACAAAATTTCCTGACTCTTGTAGATTCTTCACCACCAGAGAACGAAACTTTTCTAGGGTCAAGTCAGCCCCGTGATAGACTTCCGTTTGCACAGGATAGCTTTCGAGGAGTTGCCCCAACTGCTCTAGAGTCATACCCTGTTGCGCCACCACTTCCGGGCTTAAAACTTGTTTAGCTCGTTCATTAAAAAAATTTTCTTGGGTAAAAATATTATATTGAGGAAACTCAGCTGCTTCTGGAGCAGGAATCGAGAGGGCATTAAGCACCATGACGATACTCGCAACGCCGCAGTAAGCTAAGTTATCCTGGGTGACAAATTGAAGGGTTAGGGGCAAATAGTCTTTTCGAGCCTGACTTGTTAGCAGCAACTGTTCTCCTTGAGAGGAGTTAAGGTTAATTAGGTTCGTGGCAAGTGGCAAAGTCTGTGCTAGCACACCTCCACTGGTGAGGCAAAGCCCCACGGTAAAGGCTCGTAAGGATATGCCCAGGATATTTAATAAACTAATCTGACGGGTGCTGACTTTCATGGCATATTTTTCTATTAATTTGGCTGGGGAGCTAAGGCTCTGTCTTTGATTTACAACCAGGATTTAACTTAAACAACTAAAGAATGAACAGTAATCAAGCTGAGGAACTTAAAGGAAATATTTTAGTTGTTGATGATATACCAGACAACCTTCGACTCATATCAAGTATGTTAACTGAGCAGGGTTATAAAGTACGGAAAGTTATTAACGGTCCGATGGCCTTGAGAACGGCACGAATATCCCCACCAGATCTAATTTTACTTGATATCAATATGCCTGATATGGATGGGTATCAAGTTTGTCAACGCTTGAAGACTTGTGAGCAAACTCGTGAGATTCCTGTGATTTTTATTAGTGCCTTTAATGAATCTTGGGATCGGGTCAAAGCCTTTCAGGTGGGGGGAGTAGACTATATCAGTAAACCGTTTAATTGGGAAGAAGTTTTAGTTCGTATTAATAATCAACTAACCTTGCGTCAACTGCAAAAGCAACTAAAAGAGCAAAATGCTCTACTGCAAAAGGAACTACAAGAACACCAGCAGGCAGAAGAAACAATTCGGCTGTTACTTACTATCACCCAAGCAATTAGTCAAGCACCAGACTTCCAGACAGCTTTAGCCGTGATGCTCAGTAAGGTGTGTGAGGTCACTGGCTGGCATTATGGCGAAGCTTGGACAGTGACGGCTGATGGAACGGCACTGCAATGCAGCCCTAGTTGGTACTGTAAGCGCAGAGGTATGGATCAGGAAGTTATCGCTGCTTTCGAGGAATTACGACAATACAGCGAAGCTCTGATTTTCCTGCCAGATGACGAATTACCCGGGCGAGTTTGGCGTAAAGGTGAGCCTGAATGGCTAGCGGATCTGACAAATGAGCCAAATGACATCTTCTTAAGAGTTCAACTAGCTAGAAATTGTGGACTCAAAGCAGGATTTTCCGTACCAATTGTTGTTCCTCCTACTCTGGTGGCTCAACCCCAAGAACAGGGCCAGGTGCTGGCGGTTCTTGTTTTCTACATGTTGGAATCTCGCCCACAAGATGCTCGTTCAGTAGAATTAGTTTCGGCTGTAGCAGCTCAATTAGGAGCGGTGATGCAACAAAAGCAAGCTGCAGCTGAACTAAGAGCTTTATTTGCAGCGATGAATGATGTAGTTTCAGTCCTTGATGCTCAGGGATGTTACCTCAAAATTGCTCCTACCAATCCCAGTAAGTTATACAAACCGGAGAAAGAACTAATTGGCAAAAGCCTGTACGAAGTTTTTGAGCGATCGCAAGCTGAGACTTTTCTTCACCATATTCGGCAGTCCCTCAAGAGCAAACAAAAAGTTGATTTTGAGTACTACCTAACCATTGAAGGGCAAAAAGTTTGGTTTTATAGTACTGTTTCCCCTATTTCTGATGATGCGGTTCTCTGGGTGGCGCGCGACGTTACTGACCGCAAGCTAGCGGAGGAGGCTTTTGCTGAGAAAGAACGCTATTTACGCTTAGTTCTCAATAATATTCCTCAGCAAGTTTTTTGGAAAGACACTAACTCAGTTTTCCTCGGCTGTAACAAAAACTGGGCAGAAGCAGCCGGTTTGGAATCTCCTGAAGCCGTGGTAGGTTTAACGGACTACGAACTGCTACCTAGCAGAGAAATAGCAGATTTATATCGCGCCCAAGACCGTAAAGTCATGGAAACGAACGAGCAAGACTTACACCTGATTGAGACGAAGCAAAAGCTTCCTCCCGGTGGGAAAAAGGTTTGGCTTGATATCAATAGAATTCCGATTCATGATTCTAAGGGTCAGGTGATTGGTATTCTCGGCGTTCTAGAAGACATTACCCTACGTAAGCAGGCAGAGGAAGCTTTACAGATAGAACAGGAAAAATCAGATCGCTTGCTACTAAATATTTTGCCCCGTCCCATTGCACAGAAGCTGAAACAGGATCAAGATAGCTTAGCTGAGCATTTTGGTGAAGTTACGATTCTCTTTGCCGATATTGTGGGTTTTACTCCCTTTTCTGCGAGGGTTAATGCCCTAGAACTGGTCAGCTTACTTAATCAGATTTTTTCTACCTTTGACCAGCTCACCGATCAGCACGGTTTGGAGAAAATCAAAACAATTGGGGACAGTTACATGGTAGCGGGTGGCTTACCTGTAGAAAAACCAGACCACTGTAGGGCGATCGCTCAAATGGCACTGGACATGCAAAAAGCCATTGGTCGCTTCAAAGCAGACAATGGGGAACCATTTCAACTGCGGATTGGCATTAATACTGGACCTGTCGTGGCCGGAGTGATTGGCATTAGGAAGTTCTCCTATGATCTTTGGGGAGATACGGTTAATGTTGCCTCTAGGATGGAAGCGACGGCATTACCGGGAACAATTCAAGTTACTGCTGATAGCTATGAGCGCCTCAAAGACAACTTTCTATTGGAGAAGCGGGGGGCAATTTCTGTCAAGGGTAAGGGGGAAATGCTTACCTATTGGTTAAAGGGACTAGGGGAGGCTGGGGGAGATGGGGAAGACACGGAGACGCGGGGATAGAGAAGATAAGCAATTAACTATTTTCCATTTTCCATTCTCATATTCTCAATTTCTTGTAACCTAGCATTGGTGTTCCTGCTAAATTAATTACGCTGAATGACAATTTCTCAATGTCCTGTTTGCCAAACTCAGTATGTCGAGGGCAAAGTTAGTAACTGTTCTACCTGTGGCTGGGATTTAACCTCCTCTTCCTCAAATTCGAGACAGTCGCCAGAATTGTCTGAGCAGGAGTCGAGAATGGCTTGGGCAAGACAAATCTGGCTGAAGTTGCAATCCTATCAAGCTGCTTCTGAGTTCCTCCCTCGTTTGGAAGGGCAGTTATCTGAAGTTCAGGAGCAACTAGAGCAGGGGAAACGGGAGCGAGGGCAAATTTTGGCTAAATTGCAAGAACTGCTAACTCAAACAGAGCCGATATCGCCAGAGTCAGAGCAACTAAAGCTAATGTCTGAATTAGCAATTGCCAAGGAGCCTCTAGCTGTTTTAAATTATCAATTGCTTGCAGAAAAGTTTACTTTGCAAGGACACACTGACTCAGTTTTGTCTGTTGCCATTAGTCCGGATGGTAAAACTTTGGTTAGTGGTAGTTATGACGACACTATCAAAGTTTGGAATCTTGACAGGTTAGAGGCAGTCCGCACTATTCAAGGTCATACTAATTCAGTCTTGTCTGTTGTAATTAGCCACGATAGTAAAAATATAATCAGCAGCAGTTCTGATCATACAATTAAAGTCTGGCCGCTTAGTACCGATCAAGAACTTCTAAGTCTCGAAGAGCATTTTGACTCAGTTTTGTCTATCGCTATTAGCCCCAATGGTAGGATATTGGCAAGTGGCAGTTCTGATTGCACAATCAAACTGTGGGAGTTGAGTTCGGGCTATGAAATTCGCACTTTGACAGGACATGCTGACTCAGTTTTGTCTGTTGCCATTAGTCCGGATGGCAAAACGTTAGTTAGTGGTAGTTCTGACGATACCCTTAAGTTATGGAATCTTAAAACAGGTAAAGAAATTCGCACTTTGACAGGACACGAAAATTCAGTTTTGTCTGTTGCTATTAGTCCGGATGGGAAAACTCTAGTTAGTGGTGGTTATGATGATCTAATCAAAGTTTGGGATTTCCAAACCGGAGAAGAAATAAATACTCTTGCTGGGCATTCTGACTCAGTCTTGTCTGTTGCCATTAGTCCGGATGGAAAAACCTTACTAAGTGGTAGTTCTGACAATACTATTCAGGTTTGGAATCTAGAAACTGGGGAAAGAATTCGCACGTTAAAAGGACACTCTAGCTCAGTTATTGATATAACTATGAGTCGAGACGGTCAAACCATTGCTAGTTGCAGTTCTGATAAGAATATCAAGATTTGGCATCTGCCTGTCTAATCGCCAATCTGCTTTAAAAACCTCTATCCCCTCTAAATTCTAAGTTCGCTGGTTGAAAGAAGAATCCCCTCGCCGTAGAGGCAGGGGAGTGTCAAAAGGGGTCTAATCATTCTAGGGAGGATAGAGGTATTGGTTTGACTTAAGATCAAGACTAGGCTAAATCTTAAGAAAATCTATTTTTGTATCATCTTTTACTAAAGTTTTATTCCCATAGTTTTCAAATCTTTTTTTAGTGTTAAATTAATTAAAATGTAACGAAAGAAAAACTTTTTTGACGTATGCTTTTGCAAAGCACGGCTAGAATATAGCTAATCGAATAACTTTATAAATTATCAAAAATGTAGGTATATTAGTTCCGTCTTTAGTCAAATAGACCCAGCTTGTGCCGTCTAGCTGGCTTGGCAGCGGTTTATTTTGTGGCACCTTCAACTTGAAGTTTTCCAGAAAACCGACTGCTTTATAACTCATCCAAGTGCAAGCTGCGACATTGAGAAACTAAGTTAAATATCAATGAAACAATAACTAGGTAGATTCAGCCTCTCCCTTGAAAAAGCGCAACCCCAGAAAAAAGTTCAGATGGAAGTTAGTAATATGCAATCTCAATATGCAAACTACGACTCTAAAGCGAATCTGATTGGAGATGAGATGCTTGGTGAACATCTAGCTGAACATCTAGATGAGAAAACTCTGATGGCTTACGGTCAAATAATAGCTGAGCGTAACTATATTGACGAAAGATTAAGAAAAACCCTCCAAGAGTTATCAGATATCAAGTCGGCTTTAGACCAAGCAGCTATTATAGCAATTACTGACGAAAAAGGGATCATACGTTATGTTAACGATAAGCTCTTTGAAATATCTAAATATACTCGTGAAGAATTAATAGGAAAAACTCACCAGATTATTAATTCTGGTTATCATTCTCCAGAATTTTTTCAACAGCTTTGGTTTAACATTAAATCTGGAAAAGTTTGGCAAGGTGAAATTAAGAACAGAGCCAAAGACGGAAGTTATTACTGGGTTAACACTACAATCGTGCCGTTTTTGGACGAACAAGGTAAACCATACCAATACTTAGCTATTCGTTTTGATATCACCGAACGTAAACGCGCAGAAGAAGCTTTGCAGCTATCAGAAGAAAAATCTCGACAACAAGCCAAGCAATTAGAGTTGGCTTTGCAAAAGCTTAAACGTACCCAGGCTCAACTTGTTCAAAGTGAAAAAATGTCCAGTTTAGGACAACTAGTGGCAGGTATTGCCCATGAAATTAACAACCCTGTCAACTTTATCTACGGTAATATCGTCCCGGCGGAAGAATACACTCAAACTCTGATTTGCTTGATAGAAGCTTACCAGAAGCATTATCCTCATGCCGTGCCAGAAATTCAAGCAATTTTGGGAGAGGCTGACCTAGATTTTTTGGCAGAAGACTTGGGCAAAATTCTCAAATCGATGGAGGTGGGGGCAAAACGGATCACTGAGATTGTTTTATCCCTGCGTAACTTCTCTCATTTAGGTGAGGCTGAGACGAAGCTAGTGGATATTCATCGAGGTATAGAAAACTCCTTATTAGTTCTGGGTAACAGATTGAAGGGAAAGGGAAGATATCCAGAAATAATTGTTCACAAGGAGTATGGAGATTTGCCAGCGGTGATGTGTTATCCCAGTCAGCTGAACCAGGTGTTTATGAATATTCTCTCCAATGCGATAGATTCTCTCGAAGAACAACTAGCACCACGAACGATTACGATTAAAACTAAGCAGATTTCGACTAACTCAGTCCTTATTTCCATTGCTAATAATGGTCCAGCTATTTCAGAATTAGTAAAGCAACATTTATTTGATCCTTTTTTTACAACTAAGCCAATAGGTAAGGGGCCGGGCTTGGGGTTATCTATTGCCCATGATATTGTCGTAGAAAAGCACAAAGGTCAAATCAAGTGTATTTCCCATCCCGGAAAAGGAGCAGAGTTTCTAATTTCAGTTCCCATTATGCCACCAAATTATTAAGTTGCTGAGCTGTTAGTTCTTTTCTAAAAATGGAACAATCACCAACCATGCAAGTATCAATAACTTGTAGTTGGTGATTTGAGAATTAGTCAATTAACTCAATGTTTGATTAACCAGCTTCAACCGTTTGTTCAGCTTCGGCGGTCTGCTTAAAGGCTAAGCGTAAACAAGGAGGTGCCAAAAAGGTGGTGAGGATGACCATAATAATAATGGCGGCTTCTAAGGGTTTATCGAGAACACCACTAGCTGAACCAATACCAGCAAAAACTAGCCCGACTTCTCCCCGTGGAATCATACCTACCCCTATGGCTAAGCGATTAATACCGGGTTGGCCAACAACGGCCCAGCCAGTAATAACTTTGCCGATAATTGCCACGACCATTAAGAAGATGGCAATAATTAACCCTTCTCTATTAGCGGAATTAACGGGATTGAGGACACCTAAATCAGCTCTAGCACCAACTGTGACGAAGAAAATTGGTACTAGGATGTCAGCAATAGGTATAACCTGTTTGTCGAGTTCTTTACGCTTATCGGTTTCATCGAGAACTAAGCCAGCTGCAAAAGCACCAAGGATTGCTTCGAGGTGAATAGCATTGGCCAAAAATGCCATAAAGAAGGCAAAGGTAAAAGCGGGAATAACTAGGTTTCCCCGTGTTTGGAGTTTATTGCCAATGGCGACAAAGCTGCTGTTGAAGAATTTACCCAGGAAAATCGAACCCAGTAAAAAGGCGGTGGCACTGATAATTAAATAGACAACGTTGAGAACATCTACTTCTCCTGTCTTCGCTAGGCTAGCTACTACCGCTAAGATAATAATGCCTAGGACATCATCAATAACAGCAGCACCGACAATAATTTGACCTTCTTTAGATTTGAGATGCCCTAGTTCTGAGAGAACTTTAGAGGTGATGCCAATACTAGTTGCTGTAAGCGCTGCACCGGCAAAAATAGCAGGAATCACCGAGACATTGAAGAAAAACATTAATCCGGCGGTACCAGCAAGGAATGGTGCTGCTACCCCAACTACCGCTACAAATGCGGCTTGATAACCGACTTTTTGCAGTTCCCTTAAGTCCGATTCCAAGCCAATCTCAAATAAGAGGATAATTACCCCTAGTTCTGCTAAAACAGAGATAATTTCACTTTGGCTTTGAAAAACATCACTGACAGCTTCAGGACTTAAATCACTGATTAACTGCAAGATGGTCATAATTAGGGAATCGGCCGCCTCTGCACCACCTTCTGGAAAAACGATCAGGTGTAATGCAGAAACACCGACAACAACACCTCCCACTAATTCGCCTAAAACAGGGGGTAAGTCTAGGGCTTTAGATAATTCTCCACCCAGTTTGCTGGCAATATAAATAATGACTAAAGTCAGTAAAACTCCGGCTAGAACTATGGAAGAATTTTCTGAGTTTTCTGCTGTGGCTAGTAGGGGAAACTGCCACGGAGATGCTAGGGAAGATGCCCAAAACATGGTTTGGGCTATTGGTTCTAAGTTCATCATTTTCTAGTTACTACCTTTTTGCTCTGACTTTAAAAGCAGTCAAGTTCTATATTTGTTGAAGATTTTTCTCGAATTTAGACTCTACTTATCTACCACTGGTTTGATTGGTTCTTTTTGCAGATAGCTCAAACTATGCTAGTTAGAGAAAAATTAGTTAAGGGAGGTTAGCCTCAATTAAGCTAGGCGGCAACTTTGTTAAAACCTTGCCGTATAACTTAATCTAACCAATTTTTACATTTCCACTTATTTAAAGTATAAGACTGAAATCAAAAAAAACTGCTCTAGCTTCTTCAAGATTAATGATGGTTTGGTAAAACTTTACTTATTGTTAAAAGAGCAAACATAAAAGCATGATGACTATTACTTTTTTTATTAAAAAATGGTATCAAAACCATCATTACTGCTTTGAATATATTAAAAAAAGCTAAAAACATCTCCCCAAGTAGTAACAAAGGGAGCTAGTGTTTTATATGTGTAAATAGCTACTTTTAGGAAAAGGATGGTTGAAGCTTCAGATTCACCTAATTAGCAAGAGTAGTACCATCTGCTTCAGAACGAGGGAGGTTGAGTAGCTCATCCTCTGTACTGGTGCGATAGCCGTTAGCACTAGCTGCTGACCCTACTCCATAGCCATTTACTAGACCAACAGCCTGCCGTAATGCCTCTGTACGATCCATAAACAAGTGCTGAGAAGGCAACATATCCAAAATACCTAACTTTTGCAGGCGATTTTTGACCTTTCCAGCAGCACCAACAATGAAGACTTGGCGCTTATCTTCTATCGCTTCTTTGATGGCATTCTCAATCGCCAAAGAAGAACTTACACCCAAGATTGGCACATCACTTAAATCCACGATTAAGACATCATGATTTGCCATAGCTGTATGTTGACGAGAGATGGCTTTAGAAACTCCAAAGATCATCGGCCCGCTGAGATGGAAGAGGAGAACACGACCGTCAGCTTGATTGAGTAGCTCTTTCTCTTCATCACTCATGATGATTTTGTCGTCATCATCAGTAACTGTTTTGACATTCTCAGCCCTTAGGTTGGAGAGACGCTCAATAGTCAAGAGGTTCGCGATAAATACCCCAACTCCCACCGCAGTAATTAGGTCAACAAAAACGGTGAGAATAATCACCCCGTACATGATAAAGGCTGCTTTTGGGGAGATTTTGTGAGCTCGTTTGAGGAAGCTCCAGTCTATAATATCTATACCTACCTTCAGGGCAATACCGGCCAAAACTGCCATGGGAATTTGTTCCGTTAGTCCACCGGCCCAAAGAACGACTACTAGTAAGATAAAGGCACGGACTAAACCAGATAAAGCTGTGCGAGCACCTGTTTGGATGTTAACTACTGTTCCCATGGTGGCACCAGCACCAGCGATACCGCCAAATAAACCAGAAGCTAAGTTACCAAGACCTTGACCGATTAATTCTTTGTCAGAGTTATGTTGGGTGCGGGTCAAACTATCGGCAACAACTGAAGTTAGTAGAGCATCGATACAACCTAGCATTGCTAGCATTACTGCATCGACCAACATCGTTTGGATTTGGTCACCACTAAAGGTGGGTATTTGTATGCTGGGTAAACCCCGAGGAATCTCACCAATAATGCGGATGTCTGCACCAGAGAAGAAGAAAGCGGCAATTAAGGTTCCAACTACTAAGGCAATTAACTGAGGTGGCAGTACGCGCTTGAGCTTGGAAGGTGTCAAAACGATAATGGCTACTGTGATTAGAGCTAAAACCGTTTCTATCGGATTGACATTTGCCACAAGCTCTGGAATGTTTTGAATTGTTCCCAGTACACCGCCCTTGGGGCTAGCCTGTCCGAGAAATGGCCCAATCTGAAGGATGATCAGAATGATACCAATCCCGGACATGAAACCCGAAATTACGTTATAAGGCATCAGGGTAATATATTTACCCAGCTTGAGCAGACCAAAAATAATTTGGATGACCCCTGCCAGCATGACCACGGTAAAAGCCATTGCCATACCGTTTTCCGGGTTGGCCGCAGTCAGGCTAGCAATGACGGCCGTCATAACCACAGTCATAGGACCTGTGGGTTCGGAAATCAGGGTGGGAGTACCACCAAATAAGGCAGCAAAAAATCCAACGAGAATGGCACCGTACAAACCAGCGGCAGCACCAGCACCAGAGGCGACACCGAAAGCAAGAGCCATCGGTAGGGCAATAACTGCGGCAGTTAAACCACCAAAGATATCGCCCTGCAGATTTCGGAAGTGGATACGATTAGTTATTTGCATGAGTCTGCAATGACAAAGAGTCGTTTATTATTTAGAGAGCAGTATTTAACGTGAGATTAAGAAATAAATCTCATATATGATGTTGGAGCTATTTGCTAACAACTCCTAGTATGATGAACCTCTATAGATAAAGCTGATGGGGATCGTGGATTAATAGAGTTCAGTCTATATCCATAGAGTTAATAATACCTCTAGCTGCCACCTATAACTAGAGCTTGTCAATTGAAATTAGTAATGATTAAGTGATTATTAATTCAATGAAGATTTGTGACTATTTGTGATATGAGGCGAAATAAGAGGGTGTAGGGAAGGTCTTGGACAGAGCAACTGAGCCGGGTCAAGACCATTGTCCTGTAGAGGAGGGGGCAACAAAGACCCAAGGGTTTCGGGACTAGATATTTCCTCCCCCCCACCCCCGCACCGTCGGAACTTGATGACATAAACTAATCGCAGCAGCCAAAGCTTTCAGGCTCCGCGCGGCCGAGAGGTCTGGGCAAATGACTTCTTCGCCGGTGTCAACCTCCTGCTGGCAAGAAACATGGCCACCAAAAACCGGGGTCATGCCCCGGCTTTTTAGGTCTGCGTCGTCTCGATTTAACAGCCGTCTGGTCCACAGAACTGGTGCGCGTAGAGTACCTCTGCGTCACAGATATAGGCGATGCCGGCATAATCGTCGAAATACTTCGCTGCGATCCTATCCGAAAGCTCCAGGGCCATATCCCGAGTGTCGGTGAGTACCTCGAACTTTACATTCGAGGTAGTGTCGGAAACGTTGGGTTGTCCCGACGATCGCACGTTGCGACTGCCTCTACCGCCAGTTTCCAACACCGTATAACCGGTAGCCCCGGATTCGTCGATGAGCTTGCCGATCTTTTGCAGCAGCAATTTCTCTGTGATGATAACGAGCTTTTTGGCTGGCTTGGCCATGTAGATTACCTCCTTACGCGTATATTCATTAAACTACATAGAAGAAACTTAGGGAAACGGCAGCACCGGGAACTATCGCGCTAATTAGCCGCCGTGTTGGTTGCCGGAGCAGGGGATCACCGGCAGACCTCGACCCATCTAAGCTCAGCTGCCCGCCAGCGCCTGGGCTAACCCGATGAAGAGCGGTATTCCTATGGCGATCGCAACCGGCGTACCAACGGCTGTGGACGCGCCGATGTAGGCGGAGGGATTGGCAGACGGGATACCGGCTCGTAAAGTGGGCGGTCCTGAGATGTCTGAACTGGAGGAGGCGATGACGGCCAGGAGCGCAACGCCGCCAGGGCTGAAGCCCGTGGCGTAGTGGGCAATCATGCCGAGACCGAAGGCGATAAACCCATGCAGCAGCGGCGCCACGAAGGCATATAGGGCGTACCACTGGCCCACCTTGCGCAGTTCACCGATCCTTGACCAAGCCTCCATACCCATTACCAGCATCAGTATCGAAAGCAAGCCGCGGAAGAGGGGCTCGTAGAAGCTTTCAACGACACTTTCCGGCCGGGTTAGCATGCCTAGAGCGAGGCCGAGCAGCAGTGCTGATAGGGCAGAGCCTTCGAGGCTTTCCTTCACGATGGGCCAGATCTTGACCCTTTCGTCTGCGGCATCGCGCTGCTGGCTGAGATACTCCTGCCTGGTGGTAGGATACTCCTGATCGCTGGGATACCCGCCTGCGGCAACTGGCTGCTTGCTGAGAGACTCCTGCTTACTGAGAGACTCCTGTTTTCTGAGAGACTTTTTCTTGCTGGTATAAATGCTGGCCAAGACAATCGCAGTCACGAGTGCTGGGATGTCCATGAAGGGATAGAGTGCGCCGGCCCAGGGTTCGTATTGGATGCCTTGCCCTTCCATTACCGTTATGCCGGCGGCGAGGGTAGAGCCACTCACGGCACCAAACAAGCCCCCGGTCGCCAGGGCATCCACGGTTCTGATGTTCGGCAGCTTGGCTAACGTGTAGCTGGCGATGAACACGATAAGTATCCCTGTTACCACGGCGAACAGCGCGGGTAACAGCATCTCCGCCAGATTGGACTCGCGGATTGCAATGCCGCCCTTCAAGCCAACTTTGATGAGCAGCATGAAGACGATGAACTTATAGATCGCATCTGGAATTGCCAGTTTGCTACCGAGGGCGGCAATGACTATACCGCCAATCAGAAAGCCGAGCGTCGGGGACTGCAACTGCGCCCCAAATTTCGTCAAAAATTCGGACAAAAAATCCACGGTGTAATTCCTCCTTAGATTTAGATATTAGGGGTCAGGACGGCAGGTAAGCGTGACCTTGAATCCTGGGTGTCTGGCTCCACGCGTCCGGGTGAGCAGCGAGTCAACCCGCCACTCCACTGCCTCCGATCCCGGTGCGTAGTGTGCCAGAAGATATAGACAGATACCAAGAATCTGCCACTCGACTAATGGTTACTCTCTTGATTGTCAGTTCAGGTAAAGGTTCGTAGGTACTGGCAATTCCAACGAAAGGCAGTTTGAGCCGCTTACCCGAGAAGGTCATTGCCTTGCCACAATGATCTAAGGTAAAGCTGTCATAATGTCCTTTTTTCTTGAACTTAGGATGTTTAGCCACACCTTGAAAAAAGCGAGTAAATGCTTCCCCTAAATGCATCAAGGCAAATTGATAAACCCTAGAACTGAGTTGAGACTGCCAGAGATGCCTAGGCTTGACGTGATTCGGGTAAAATTTTTTCAATTTGCTAGCCGAAGGTTTCAACCCAATTCGGGTCGCTTCACTCCACATCCTTAACGCCCAATTCCCTACCCAACGAGAATATCCTGCGTGTAGAGCCATCAAAGTTTTTTGTTTGTTATTCAGTTTTAACTGGGTTTTAATGGCTTTTTGCATCCGATACCAGTGTTGAAAAATGTTTGACGTTACAGAAAGTGTTTAGCCAAGCGCCAACCCATCAAGAGGGCATAGCCCGATAAACATTGAAATCAATCAAAGTTTTCTGCTCTTTAACTCCAGATGAACTGTATGATACCAGAGACTGGCTCAGTTGGCTCTGAACTTAAGCGCATCATACTTACAAGAAAGTATTCCGTTGTCACATAAATTGTTAACAAAGTGTTAACTCTCATTAGATTTAACTCTATCCCATTAGCTGCGCAAAAGCTGAACAAATTCCAAGAATTTGAAATGTATTATTCTATCCAATTGATAGTCTAAGCTTATGAATTAAGCTGTAATCATATCTAAACTTGACCAATAGTCAATCTATCCCGAAGGGGAATGAACTGGTAGGCTCAGTGCGTAAACCTTCTCTAGAGCTAGTTTCAGGAGTTGGTGAAAGGTTTGTTAAATGGTTGGTATTACTTGAGAAGCTATGGGACGCGCTATAGAGCGCAGACCACACAATGGCTACTAGAAGACCCACCCCAATGCCCCAACTAAACGCCCAAATATGCGAAGGCTCTAGAGTAAACCGCAGGTGGCGATCGCTATCGTAAACATGGACAGCCCACCCTTCGCCTGTGGATGGTTTTACATTTGTCTTATTCATGATGGTGTCCTTGTATTTTTAAAATAGATAGATTCAAAAAGAGATCAATCAACGCTTACTATTACTCTCATTGCTATCGACTAAAAAGAGCACTCGTATCGCCGCAGATGCTGATTTTTGTGAGTAATTTGGTGAGTAAGTCGCTACAAGAGTTATCTATGATAATTAATAATATCAGAACGATCTGTAGACCAATCATACCGATTTCAAACCGAAGGAATAGGTTTGAGTTATGGCAGACGTTTCACAATTGTTGAAGAACGTTAGCCGCCAAAAACTTCAGCAGGTTCGGTGGCTTGAACTTTGCGCACCGCGATCGCTATCGCTGGGTAACAATCCTGTCGAGGAGGTATCGTCTCTCGCTAACCTGTACGCGTTAGAAGAACTCCTGTTGTTCAAGACACTGGTGACTAATGTTTCGCCGATTGAAGCTCTGGCCAAGTTGATCTGGCTAGAGCTCTACAACACGCCCATCGAGGAAACCACAGCCCTGGAAAACTTGCTGCAGCTTACCTGGCTTGACCTCCGGGGAACCCATATGCGCGATCGCACCTGTCCAGTTCAGCCAGAGAGCGTTTGTCTCTTATCATCGAAAGCGTCCGTCGGTCAAATGGAACACCTGCTCAAAATCCCATCCACTCTTTAGACTACCAATAATTCCCAGAGCAGAATCATTC
>JBAUJE010000508.1:0-18501 GCA_049683475.1 Coleofasciculaceae cyanobacterium
GACTCGCTGTTAGGCTCGGTTGTCTATGCAAGGGGGAGTCGTTCCCCCTCATGTCTTAAAGCCAGAGGCTCCCCGACTCCCCCTTCCGAACCCCGATTTCCGGTGGCATCGACCTGCAATTTCTGCATATTGCTGCTTTCATAATGTTTGCCCACAAAGGGACATTGATGATTCGTCCATTCCAGAACAACAACTTGCCCACGAAAGTCACTCAGGCTGTGGGTGTTGCCCATGCTATCAACACCCGTAAACTCCGGTGCTGCTTCTCCAACCCGCACAGGACCAGAGGAGGTATTGGCTGCTGTCTCTTCCGCCTGAACCGTTTCTGTAGCTGTTTCATTGGTGGGGGTAGTAGTGTTGCTAGCGGTAGGAGCCTGACATCCAGCCGTGGCGAGTACCAAAGCCAGAATGCCTGGAGTTGCGAGACGGTAACATTTTGCTTGAATGCGATTTCTCTGCATAATCCCTCTGCCCTCTGAAATCTCTTCTCTTAAAGTGTAGATTTTTCAGCCCGTTTTGACAGGAAGATGCTGAAGGCGCGGCAAATAATGCCGGATAACTTTGATTCTGAGTACTATCCAATATTTGACAGATAACACTCCGGATTCTTCGTTACCACTATATTGTTTCCGAGTTAATTCAATTTGTTCTGAGTAGTTTTTATCCAAGACTGTGTCATCAAATGGAGAGTTGCTTAGTGATCTATCAGGATTGTTGTTCTAACTCAGCTTCTACCAGAGATAGGGGGATTGTGGGGCGTTGTCGGCGAGCATTAATCATTTGCCAAAACTCCGGAGAAAGTTGTAGGTTCCATTGTTCTGGGTCAATATTTTCCAATCCCAGTAAAAGCGCGATCGGTTTGCCATTTTGAGTGATCAAAATTTGTTCTTGCTGGGCTGATTGCACATAATCTTGGAGTTGTTCTGAAAGTTGTTCTAGCGTTAGTCGTCTCATCCCACAATATCCTCGGTTGTTTGTCCAGGTGCTTTGTAACGAACCGCTCGAATATAAACGATTTTTTCCTCCTCATCTACATCATAGAAGATGCGATAGTTCCCAACCCTCAATTCCCAAATGGGAGGCATTGCTTCAAAATCAGGCACTAAAGGCTCGAGAAGCTTACGATTACGGGTAACAACGGCAGGCTCATAGGTCAGTTGTTGGCGAATAGCTTCCAGGATTGGACGGCGATCAAAGGCACGCAACTCTCTCAATTCTTCAACCGCCAGGTCGGTTACTTCGATAGCATATACAGTCATTAAAACAACCTTAAGGAATTTTGCTTTTTCCCTAGCTACATCGTAATCATGCTAGAAACTTGCTGTCTAGTCATGAATAGGATTGCTGTTGAAGATTTAGCGCGTGTGTTTGATCGCTTTTGGCGTTTTGCTGTTGAGCAAAGTCAACATCCTTAACTTGCAATCGCAGTCCTTCAATCAAGCGAAGCTCACTCCCATACAGTAGCTTCACAACCAGATGTCATTAGCTGAACTTATGTCACAAATCCAGGAACTTCCGACACCAGCCGCACAACTTCACCGTTATGAACTATTTGCCTAACACCGCTGCTTTTACAACTTTTGGATCGCCTCAACCACAATCTCAGAAGTCAGCAATTGGGGTAAAATAACAGGCTCATTAGCCTCAGCGGGATAAGCAAGATAGAGGGGAACTCCACTGCGCCCGAAAGATTCCAAAGTTTGCGCGATCGCTTCATCTCGATTAGTCCAATCAGCTTTGAGATAGGCAACGCCATTTTGCTTAAAGGCAGCAGCGACCTCAGGCTGATTAAGCGCGACCTTTTCATTCACCAAACAGGTAATACACCAGGATGCTGAGAAATTGACAAACACCGGGTTCCCCGCCACTTTGAGTTCCTCTAACCGTTGAGCGGTGTAGGGTTCCCAAGCTAAGGAAGATGCAGTGTTGGGTGCTGAGGCAACTTGAGGAGTATTTGTGGTCGGAATTTGGGTCAACGTTAGCGCACCACCCAGCACCAACAGCGCCGTCCCAGTCCCCAGCCGCCGCCAGAGGCGAGAACCTAACTGAGTTTTCTGATGTAGCCAAGCAGCAAAGGCAATCAAAATTAGACCTACTAGTACCGCTGCCAACCCCGTTGAACCAGCCTGAAGCGTCAGCACCCACACAAGCCAAGCCGTTGCCCCGTACATAGGAAAGGCCAGCAACTGCTGAAAGGTTTCCATCCAGGCACCAGGTTTTGGCAGACGGTTGCGCAGGGCTGGGGTGAGGCTCAGGACAATGTAGGGCAGGGCTAACCCCAACGCCAGCATTTCAAAGATAGCGATCGCTACGAGGGGCGACTGGGTTAAGGCCACGCCAATTGCCGTTGCCATAAACGGCGCTGTGCAGGGTGTCGCCACCACTGTTGCAAACACCCCTGAGAAAAATTCGCCACGATAGCCCGACTGAGCCGCCAATCCCTGACCAATACCCATCAGATTGGCTCCAAACACGAAAACGCCGGATAGGCTCAACCCCACCGCAAACATGAGGTATGCCATGAGGGTGACAAACCAAGGCGACTGAAGCTGAAATCCCCAGCCAATCTGCTGCCCCAAGGCTCGCAGCGCCAGCAGCACACTCACGATGACCGTGAAGCTGACCAGTACGCCAGCAGCTTCAAGCGATCGCTTGAAGCTTCACCTGGCGAGGCGATTTCTCTGCCTTTTGCACAATGCTGAGGGCCTTCAATGACAGCACCGGAAACACGCAGGGCATGAGATTCAAGACGAGGCCGCCCAAAAAGGCCAGCCCCATCACTTGCCAGAGGGATAATCCACCGGAATCCTGGCTAGGAGCAGGGAGAGCATCTGATACAGGGGCAGCAACTTCCACTGCGCGGGTCACTTCTCCCGATGCCAGAGCCTCTTTGAGTACTAGTACGCCACCGACTTCCTCTAAATCTGTTAGGTAGCCCTGTGGCACTGCTAGAGTTAAGCCTTGGTCATCCACAGTCAGGGTTTGGGGAGCGGCATTGACGATCACGCCATCCTGATTAGGGAAGAAAGTTACTGATTGGAGTGTACCCGGCTCCAAGCCAGGAGCTTCGACCCGCAGCTTTACTGTGTTATCTGCGATCGCCCCTTGGGCGCTAGCGAAGCTAATCGCGGCGGTGACTGGCCAGGGTGAGGGTTGCGGCAGGGCTTGTTGCGTTGCTTCCAGGGCGGGTTGCCACTGCGGATCAGGACTGGCAGTCTCTTGTATTGACAGCATCAGATCTAGTGTGGCGCTTTCAGGAATACAGTCAACCTTGCACACCAGCCAATCAGCATCAGCTTGTAGTTGCAGGGTGTCTGGACTTGGCAGCGTGGAAGTTGGGGTGAGTTGAATCGGTAAGTACACCTCCCCCGAATAGCCAAAATTCATTAATGGCCCTACTGGCAGCCGTTCGGGCGCAGGCCAAAGGATTTCACCCGCTGTGACCCCTTCAGGAAGCTGCCAATCAATCGTCGGGCTAGCCCCCGAATCACCTGGATTTTTCCAGTAAATGTGCCAACCGTCTTGAATCTGGAAGCGCAAAGCCACCAGGAAAGGAGACCCCGGCTGGGCTTGCTGCACTTCGCTGACCAATTGCACTTCCACATGCTCTGTCTGAACTGGATTTGCGATCGCCATTGGGATGGGAATCATCCATAACCAGGCGGCGATCGCAAGGGAGATAGACAGTAAGCTTCTTACTAGCCAATGCTGCATTCTTGGCTCCAAATTACAAGAGGTTCTTTTTTTTAGATTCAAACTGGGATTGTCGTTTGTTCAATTCCAGGACTTACGCAACTGGCACAGTAGGAGCGCATTTATTATAGTACATACATACTAAGCAAATCTGGTGTACCCAGAGGGCATTACTGAAATTAGTAATAGTAATCAACTGTGTTAAGTATTCTTTCTGGTCATGAGAGAATTAGTTGAAGAAGAAGAAAATAAAAAATTAACCTCTACATAAAGAAAAAGTAAGATTAAAATAGAGAATCTTTGTGTTAGCTTCACACTTTCACAAATAATTTTGTTCGCCAAAATTTATTTTTTGCCTGATTGTGAACAGAAGGCTCCGTATAAAGGAACATAACCCTTGAGATGGAGGCTATCTGTGCCAGCTCATAACTCTCATAATTTTGTTAGTCAAGATTTATTGTTTGGTAGAGCTAAGTCAGGTAGAACTGATTTATCTGAAAAACTCAACCAGAAAACCCGCCTTTCCCTAAGGCGTGTTTCAAGTGTAGCTATTTATAGCCTAGTGACATTTGCCTCTGGCAGCTTGGCTTATCCCGTTTGGGCAAATGATGCTGGAGACATCAACCATCAGCCCGATAACTTAGTAATTCCGGATGTGACTGTCCAATCGGCAGCAACAAAGGCAAAAATTGATGGTGCAACCAAAGCGATCGCCTCACCAGAGTCAATTGCGGTACAAGAATTTACACCAATTGCTTCTAGAGAGCCAGAGTTGACCAAAACTCCCTCTCAAGAAACAGCAGGAGTAACTGTACCAGTTGCTGCCAGTAACTCGCCTCTAGAAAACAGCACCATAAATGCTCAACAAGAAGGCGAAGAAACCAAAAAACTAGCTTCAGCTAAACTAGAAGAAACTGCCACATCCCAACCAGTACATACAACAGAATTGGCAGTTCTCCAAAGCAAGAATGCTGAGGATTTACTAGCAACACCTACCCCGAAAGAAAACTTCAAACCAGAGCAAACTTCTACCCTCACCGCCCAAGCTCAATCAACCTCCTCTGACAGAAACAGAGAGAGTGAAGTGATCATTGAGCAGCTGCGAGAATTAGAAGAAGTAGAAGTAGAAGTAGAAAGATATCGTGCCTCACCGTCTTTAAGCATTTATATTCCTACCGCCTATGGTGCTGACAGAAATACTGCTTTTGTCAGTGCTACCTATCAAGAAAGAACTCGCTACGCTGATGTAGATGATGGTGCTATTGGTATTGGTGTTGGTTTAGGTGATGCTCGTAAATCAGTAGGCGTTTCCCTTGCTTACACTCTGGCAAGTTTTGGTAGTAACCGTGATTTTGGTAGCGGTGGTTTTAACGTAAAAGTGCATCGCCAGTTTGCTAATGATTGGGCCGCTGCGGTTGGCTGGAATGGCTTTTTAAACCTGGGTGATGATAATGACTTTGAAGACTCTGTTTATGGAGTTGTCACCAAAGTTGTTCGTACCCGTGAGGATATCAAAAAGCCCTTGAGTCGAGTTGCTTTCACCGTCGGTGTCGGTAACGGACAGTTCCGCACAGAAGATTCCATAGATGATGATAATGGCAACATTAACGTCTTTGGCAATGTTGCTCTGCGTGTAGCTGAACCCGTTAGTTTAATTACTGAGTGGAGTGGACAAGACTTAGGAGTGGGACTTTCCATCGCACCCTTTAAAAACATTCCTTTTGTAATTACTCCGGCTTTACGAGATATCACTGGTGCAGGGGATGGAGCTAGATTTGTCCTTGGTAGTGGTTTTGCTTGGCGGTTTTAATTGAATTAACAGGAGTTTCAATCATGAACAAATGGAAATGGTTAGGTTTGACAATTGGCGGCTCACTGATAGGAAGTGTCTTGATGGCACTTCCTGCTGGCGCTCAACAAAACCTCTCAGATATTACCGGAACCAACGTATATAACAACGTAGTTCCCCTTTTGGATGGGGATGCTCGACTGAGTGAAGAAACAATCAGTGAAGCTCGCCGTCTAAGTCAGGAATTAGATGATAAATTTCCTTGCGAAGTTTCAGCAGTTGGGCCACGCCGCTTTGCTAGAGGTTCAGCTGATCCTAATGAAGTTTGTGTTGGTTCAGACTGTCAGGATGCTGAGCGAGTTTTAGGGGAAGCCAAACAATTTTTGGCAGACACAAACCGCCAGGTAGAACTGATTAGAAATGGTCGATCTTATCGTCCTTGGTAGATTTTTTACTTCGTCAATTAACATAGCTAACTGAGTGAAAGAGTGATGATGTCAATTAAACGGAGGATTAATAATGCCGGTGCCAAGATTCTACTCGCCGCTGTGCTAGGAGGAGTTATTAGTGGCTTCTCGTCACCAGTTGTCGCCCAAGAAGTTTTCGGCAACGACGGTATCCTCTTAAAAGAAGATACAATTATTGAGTTTGAGTTTGTCGAATCCAACGGTGCCTATCAGTCCGTGTTCGGTGTCATTAATTTAGACACAGGAGAAAAGACAGCTTTAATAGCTGAGGCTAAAGCTTCTGACTTTCCTCAGAACGTAACACTGCCATCTGATTACGAAGACGACGCAGGAGTAGTAGAAAAAGATGACTTCTTCGGCAGTCCTGGTAATAGTGTTCCTCAGCCTTTGCCTGAGTTTACCTTCAAGGCAAACACAAGATATGCCTTTTACTTAGAATCTTTCTATAACGGGCGACCTGTAGGTACACTTTACTCTTTAGATAGTCGAAACCCTGGCGGTAACCAGCAGCTGATGTTTGAAGGTAACTTCCAGGCTTTAACCAACGGTGGTAGTCTAATTCGTTGGGACGATACAGGAGCTGCATTAGTAAGAGCTGAATTCCAAGACAGGGACTTTGATGATTTTATTGTCCGCATCGGTGGTCATGAAGCTTGCCGTTATATTAAGCAATAGGCAAAGTTAAGTTAAGTTGAGGGGAGACAGGAGTAATGAGTAATGAGTAATGAGTAATGAGTAATGAGTCAGAATGACAGAATATTGAGGAAAATTCCTTCCTCATCACCCTCATCACCCTCATCACCCCCATCTCCCTCATCACCCCCATCTCCCTCATCCCCCCATCTCCCCATCTCCCTACCGGGAAGGACGATTAGAAGCAGAGGAGCGATCAACTATCTGTAAGCGGCGCGTTACCATCGTCATACCATCGCCACGAATTAACACCGCAGAAACCCAACGATCATCTTTTCTTAGGGGTGCTCTGCCGATTTTATAAATTCCGCCAGCTGAGAGTAGATCCAGCTCCCATTCTGCTGGGTTAATATAGCGTTCTTTCCTGGTTGGTTCTTCTAAAGCAGCTCCCATTAACAGGTCATTTCCCAGGGGTTCTTGGACAATCACATCAAAGTTGTAGCGCTGGCCGATGCGTACCTGCTCTGGTAAGTTAACTTGTACTGTCGGAGGATTATCTCCTGAAGTTAGTTGAGTCTGCTCTGACAAAATTTCCTGGTCAACAATTTGTTGGTTCTCAAAACGCTGGCGCGATCGCATGGTAGATTCAATCTTGATATCTCTGTCCTCGCCGTTCCTGGTTCCAGTAATATAAGTAACGGTTTCTGTTACTATCGCCTCACCCTCTCTCTGCCAGCTTTTGAGTTCTGTCCGGTAATTTAACTGGGAATAGTTTTCCCAGAGTTTGGCTAGGGCTTTTTTTAGGGCGGTACGATTTAAACCATCGGAGTTGCGAAAATTGGAGCCATAGAACTTTATTACTCCCTCTAAATCGCGGCTATTGGCTGCTGCGTTGATTTGTGCCAGGGTTTCTTGAAGTTGTGGGGGAGCAGTTTCAGCGGTTTCTGCCTTAGCAGCTAAAGCCCAGCCTCCCGTTAAACCTACGGTCAATAAAAAAAATATTGACCAGTCCAGGGAGTGAGTTTTGACCGTGGACGCGATAGACTGACATAGCTGTTGCAGTTGATTGGCTCGATTGCGCATAGGAAAATTAAGAGTAAATTGATGAGAGTTTAAATTCTTACAACAGAAGAATGCTATATTCGCTAACTAACAACTGATTACTGATCTTAGCCGAGAGTGCAGCTGCCCGTAGGAGAAAAAAAGTTTTGCCCAATGCACCACTGAAACTGCTAGTCGCCGCCAGTGGCACTGGGGGTCATTTGTTCCCCGCGCTAGCTGTTGCTCAAAAGTTGCCAGATTACCAAATTGAATGGTTGGGGGTTCCCAACCGTGTTGAGCAGGAGATTATACCAGAGTATTATCCTCTCCACACCATTGCTGTCGAAGGTTTTCAGCAGCGCTTTGGTCTAGGAACTTTACGTATCTTCACCCGCCTGACTGGTTCAGTTTTTCAGGTATGGCAGCTACTTAAAGCAGGACAATTTGACGGTGTTTTGACCACTGGTGGTTATATTGCCTGGCCGGCAATTATTGCAGCACGCCTCAGGGGTTTACCCGTACTTATTCATGAGTCTAACGCTATACCGGGTAAAGTGACTCGCTGGTTAAGTCCCCTTTGTAATACTGTTGCGATCGGTTTTGAGTCGGCCTCCCAATATTTCCCTGGGGTAGAAACAGTACATGTTGGTACACCAGTACGTTCTGATTTTCTAGAACCACAGAAGCTTGAGCTACCCATTCCGGAAGATGTACCCTTGCTGGTGGTGGTGGGGGGTTCTCAAGGAGCTGTTTCCGTTAATCAAATTGTGCGTGAGTGTGCTAAAAGTTGGTTTGAAGCTGGTGCCTGGATAGTCCATTTGACGGGGGGGCAAGACCCAGATGCTGATAGTTTGGAGCATCCTCAGTATCTGCACATGCCTTTTTATGACAATATGGCGGCGCTCTTACAACGAGCTGATTTAGCAATTAGCCGTGCTGGTGCTGGTACTTTGACAGAACTAGCTGTAAGCAAAACTCCAGCTATCTTAATACCCTATCCCTATGCAGCCGAAGACCACCAAGCTTTTAATGCCTCTAGTTTTGACTATACTGGTGCAGCTTTAGTTTTTCGCCAGGAGCAACTAACTCCAGAACTACTAACCAGTAAAGTTTCCTATTTGCTCCAGTCACCTAAAATTTTACAGGAAATGGCAGAGAAAGCTGCTGCCTTAGCAGTGCCAGACAGTGCAGAACGTTTAGCTAGTTTAATGCGCCAGTTGATAGAAGGCAGAAGGCAGAGGGCAGAAGGCAGAAGGTAAGATAAGGCAGAGCTAATAGTCAAATTAAATGCTTGACAGCTTACTACTGGCGAACCACCACCGTTGTGCCAATAGATGACCAACTGTAGAGCCGACGCGCATCTTGCACCCTCAGGTTAATACAGCCATGGCTTACTGGTGTGCCAAACCTACTGTGCCAAGGGGCACCGTGTAAAGCATAGCCACCGTGATAGTACATGGCGTAGGGAACGTTAGGTATATCGTAACCTCTGCCACGCATCCTACTCGAGCGATATTTGGTTCGGATGCTATAGGTTCCAGTGGGTGTGGGTGTGGAACGCTTACCTGTGGAAACAGTAAAAACATAGTAAGCCGTTTTGCCATCCCAAGCTACTAGTCGCTGGCGTGACAAATCAATTTCAATCCAGCGTCCAGTGCGTTTTTCTCGCATCAGAGGCTTTTCCGTTTCTGCTTTTGTTTGAGTTGGCAAGTAGGAACTATCAGCAGAAACTGGTTCAGATAATATCCCTAGCGCTGCCAGAGTTAGAGTTGCACCGAGACAGAAGGTTCGTGAACGCAGTCTTCCCAGTGCAGAACGATAATTTTTCATTGCAGCACCTCCTAGATGGTCAGGCAAATAAATTCGCCAAATTAAGTAAACTTAGTTGATTATAAAAGCACTTTGCATAAACCATTCTATGTTTTAAATCTATCAAAATAACCGTCGATAATTACAATTTTGTTTCTATAAATTGAAATGATAATTGTCTAGATTTTTTGTATTTAATTAAGATTTGTTGCGAAGCTTTACGACCTCGTGCGATCGCGTCCTCTTGCTCTTGTCTCCCTTAGAATCAGCTGAGCTAGGTTTTTGCCACTTTTAGAGAAGGCTGTACTCCGCCATCTTCAGGGCTATGAGTAGATTAGCTTGTGTCCAAAGCAGAGGGGTAGCATCACTAGGGAGATAATGACCTTTCTCTAGATAGTAAAGTTCAGGACATTTATACTTGCCAAACTCACTATTTTCTCCTGTCAGCTGACTTAAAGAACGGTTTAAATAGTGTATTTGTTGTTCAAGATATTTGTTTTGGCGAGTTTTTTGAAATTTCAGACCAAAAATTGCTGAGATAATTGGGTCAAAAATACACCATTGAGCTTCTTCCCCTTCCTTTAAGAGAGTATCTCGCCAAGACATGTTGTCGCTAAAATCAATGGTTCTTTCCTCCGGCGCTAATTTTGCCTTATAGTCGGCACACCAATAGGAATCCCCAAGATATCTGCTAATACCCCGCTCACCTTGTAAATTATTGATCACATCATCAAGAATCTGATTTGCTATCTCTTCTTCAACAATTTGTAGGGGATAAATTAGAAAGAGGAGGGCAGCATCATAGCGTCTATTTTTAGTTGGTTCGTTTTGAATACATTCGGCAGGAAGTATGGTTTTAAGGGCGGTATTACCCTGCTCAATTAATTTATCTAGTAGTGGGTTAGTAATTATTTTATCTTTGTACTTGCAAGCCGATGCTAGGGAAGTTTTACTCAGCAGTTGCTTTAATTCCTTCAAGCCAGCTACTACCACGCCTAGACTAGATGCCTCTACTTTACGAACTTCTTCCCAGTGCCCGCTATCTTCGTCTTGCCAATAAGAAATTGCTTGAAAATATAAGGGTAAAAGTGCTATTAATTCTAGATGTTCTGGTTGAGTAGTCAGAATACCTTCGTTTACCAATTTGCAGTAAAACCAGAGAAAATAGCCTAAAGCATCATTTTGAGCTTGCGCCCATTTTTGCTTAATTTCTTCTAAGTTATTGCCATCGAAGCGCACATGAGGTCTATTCATTACCTCTTGAGGATTCGCTTTACCTTCAATGATAGTCTGGAAGCGCCATTGATGTTTTTGAAAGTAGGTGAGGAGAGAGGTAATATTTTTGATGGCTATGTTAGTTTGACCAAGAACATAGTGAGCGTGAGCAATGTGAATGTTATCTCTTACCCAGATACTTTGGTAACCTGTGTATTCGGCTTTATCCTGGACTGTTGCAGCAGGAAATAAGCCTGTGGGTAAAGTGGGAAACTCAAATGTTCCTTGGTTGTGCAAAAAGGTAGAAATATTCTGAATGTCTTGTAGGTTTTGTATTGATTTCATGACTGTACCCTTCCCCGGTATTCCCCGTAGTCTTTTTCCGGCTATTACTATTACTATTTTCGCGTTTCAGTTAGACGCACTGTTTTACCTAGGATATCTCGAATCAGAAATCGTCAAGCGGCGACACCTCATACTTGCAGCCTTTTTTGCTCACATCTAATTTAAAGCTTAAGGAGTTTCGTAATACTCCTGCTGGTAAATATGTTTTAAGCTTGTATAAAAATAGAAAGTCTACCTATGACCAATCAAATTGAAAAAATTTATAATTTTCTCCAATTATCAGACTCGATTGCTACTTCCGGACAACCAACGGAAGAACAATTTAGAGAGATTCAAGCTTCAGGTTATCAGTTACTTATCAATTTAGCCTTATCTGATTCAACCAATGCTTTAGTTAATGAACAAGAAATTGTTGAAGCTAAAGGAATGGAGTATATAAACATTCCGGTAGTTTGGGAGCATCCTACCCTAAAAGATATTCAAGAATTTTTTAGGGTAATGCAGGCTAATACTGACAAAAAAATCTTTGTTCACTGTGTAGCTAATATGAGGGTTTCTGCTTTCGTGTACCTTTATCGCTTAATTTATGATCATCTTAGCGAAGAAGATGCTAAGCAAGACCTAGAAAAAATTTGGATTCCTAATCCAACCTGGCAGCAATTTATCCAACGGGTACGAGAATACTACCAGAAATAGGCAAGTTGAAACTATAGTTATAGTCATTTGTGGCTACTGCTATACCAGACTCGCACTCAGGTTTTTGACCAAGGCTTCTGCCTTGAAAGGCAGTCCTGATGAAAAAATTTCACAGCCATGCATGAAAGTGGCATTTCCCTCTCACGACTCCCGACTCCCCACTTACTGAGATGGAAATATTCAGAATTTGGGATGTGCAATGGCATGTTCCCAAGCAGTTTGCTAATGTTTCATCTCTTGAAATAAACAACTTTTCGATTGTTTATTGCAAAGCATTAACAACATATAAAAAAAAACTATGATAGTGGCAAAATTATAAATAATTTTCCAAAAACAAAATACTATAATTTGTCCGATATACAATAAAAGTAACCAGAACTATTAGAGGTAAAGACAAGGTTTAGATACATAGCAATCTGAAACGCAACAAAATCCAAGAGAAGGAGGGGAGAAATATGTTAAGAACCAAAAACAGTAAACTCCATAAACCGCTCTTTGATTGGGAAGAAATCGACGATAAAAGCGCTGAAGCGATTTCAGGTGGAGGTCCTTGGTATAGCGGTTATTACCAAAACGGAAATTGGGTTCCTGGACCGGGATATGGGTTTGATCAGGCTATTTCAAATGAGTATCTATTAGGCGGTCTTCAGCTGGGTGCCCAAGGCATTTCTCCCAATCCGCAGGCGATTGTTGAGGGTCAAGCACTGGGAAACGCTTGGAGTAATTATATTTCTGTTGGGTTAAACAACGGTAGTACTACTCATTTGTGGGACGTTGTCTCCATGGTAGGAAGTTGGCTGTGATGGGGCATTACTACCGCTAAGAGTCCTATTCCTCGTTTCCTTTTTGATGATGAACTTCTATCACGGTATGGACATTACCACGAGGGGTAAAATCGCCTTTAATCCTCGCTTCTAAAGGGTCACAAGCTGCCACGAAATCATCTAAAATTTGATTAACGCTCTCTTCATGAGAAATGTAGCGATCGCGGTAGCTATTAATATAAAGTTTCAGTGCCTTAAGTTCTACTACTTTCTGATCTGGAACATAGTTAACTTCGATGGTTGCAAAGTCTGGATAGCCAGAAAATGGACACTTACAGGTAAATTCTGGCAGGGTGATATTAATGTTGTAACGCCTACCGATGCGGGGGTTTGGGAAGGTGATTAATTTACCCTCGGCAATTTCCCGTTCACCATATTTCAGGGAAGATTCTTGCAGAGTGGTAGATGCTTCTGATTGAGCTGAAAAGTTACTCATAGAATACTAAACTTAATGAATTGTGACTTTTTCTTATGTACAATCTAGATGATTAGTGATTGCAAGTTTGACCGCAAATCTTAAAAATTAAATCTAATTAGATTCCCAGTCAGGACAATTTTCTGTATCCCAACCATAGGGGTGCATGCCACAAACGAGCAAATTATTGCCGTAGACTTGACCATGGTAATTACTGCAACCTCTACAGGCAGGATTTTTCTCTGCTGTTGCTGGAATATGGTGGGTGTAAATGAAAGAATCTTCCGATTCACCTGTTAGTTCTTCTAGTTCGGCATAAATATCGAAAACCGATTCAAACACATCCTGAAAGAACTGGTCAATTTCTGTGCCTACGTTATTCTCTATTTCATCTGCCAACTCTTCGACTACTTCAGTAACTCCCAGAAAAAACTCATCAACTATACCAGTAACTGATTCAATTGTTTCAAAAATACTTTTGGACCAGTCTTCCATCTTGATTATTTAGTAATAAACGCCATAACCTAGCTATTACTAATTAACGCTAGGGTAATTTTACTGTCTAAGCGATTGTTCAGTTTACCGCTCTCTTACTAGGCAAGATTGAGCAGTTGAGCAACTACCTACCTTCAATCTAAAATAGCTGAAAGGGGAGTTGCTATTTACGTTTGAGCCGACGCAGTTCTTCTTGCATCGCTTCTACCTGCTGACGCAGTACGTCTACATTATCCTGAGTACCTGTAGAAGTTGGCTCCTCATCTTCAGAGATAATTTCGATTAAGCGTGGCTCATTGCTTTTAGTCTCATCGGCAGATGTAACAGGTTGGTTCTGTGCCTGTTGCACCATATCATCAACCAGCTTCCTCGCCTCTTCTGTGGTCATCTCGCCTTTTTCGACGAGTTCATCAGCAAGCTTTTGGGCTTGAACTCGCACTTCTGCTAAGGTTCCGGAAGCTTTCTCCGTAGCAGTAGCAGCTAGGCCAACACCAAGATAAAAGGCTTTTTGAACGATATTTCCCCAACTAGTCATAATAACTGATGCTCCAAGAATTAGGCATATGATTCCAGGATACGAGGGAAACGGGCAAAATGCCTACTCAACTCAAAATCGTTTTTCCACCTAGTTTCTGGTCGTAATAACCGAAACCAGGCTTCATCAAATCTTTACCAATCTTTGCTGCTCCTCACCAAATCTTTATCCCTGGGGCAGCTAAAATCAAATATATTGAATGTGTTAGGAAAACTATTAACTGTATAATTCAGGCCCATTTCCTAATTTGGAGCCTGACTACCTGAGTTAGCTACTATCCTTTGTAAGTCTAAACCCAAAAGCTTTGTAAGGTGATAGACAACAGAAAAGTAGAGGCTTGCTAAAATCTTGGGTTCATCAGGTGCATCTAGTTGCAAAAGTAACTAGTAAGAAAATAATTTAAAGTATGACCCTCAATTTTTCACAAAGTCTTTCTTTATTTGATATACCTGGACTTACTCCATCTACTTTATTCAATTTTGACGACAATTTATTTTCTTCGCTTCCATTCGCGTTAGGAGATCCTGGTCTTTCACCAATATCTACACCAAATCCTGTAGCTCCTCCTGTTACGGTAGCTCCCCCTGTTACGGTAGCTCCTCCTGTTACGGTAGCTCCTCTTGTTAATCCGACCGTAGCAACGGATACGGAAAATAATCAGCCAGACGCGACAGCATCTCCTACGACTAGTGGTACTGACTCAGGTGCAACTAACGTTACTGTCACCACAACACCCAATACTAACCAAGAGGATTCCCAAACTCAGACTTTTGAGCCATCAACAGCCACAGTAGTGAACTCTGAGCCGTTGGTAACGCAAACTTCCACAAACCCGGTGCTAGATTTAACTGACCCTAGTGTACAAACTAATGGGTCACTGCAAGACACATTCGGGAACAACGTCTTATTTTCTTTAACCGATGTACCCGGAGGTACAGGTAATACTAATGCTTTCCTGCGTCTAAGAAAAACAGGTCAAAGCACCAGCCAAAGAGGCTACAACACAGACGGAACTAGGGAATTTGATACTCTTAAGCAGGCTACCCAGGCAATTCAACTCAGCGATTTGCCGACTGTCACCGTTGACAATGTTACTTATTACGAGTTTCGTATTGACCTGAACGAGAGTAATAATAATCCTGAGATTGCCCTGAGCAAATTACAAGTCTTTGAGTCTAATCAAGCAGCTCTTACAGGTTACAATTCAACGACAGGTCAGCTAGCCGGTTTAGACCCCGTCATTAACCTAGATGGGACAGTAGAGTTAGACGCTAGTCTCAATTCCGGTGGTGGTCAAGGTGATGTACTGGTTTATTTACCTGGAACAGCATTTACAGGTGATCCCTTCCTCTATATTTACTCAGAATTTGAGAATGCAGAGTCTGGTTTTGAGGAATTCTCCTACGGTACAACTAATGCTTTAGGTCCCTTAGCCGATTTATCCCTCAGCCAAACTGTATCAAATGGCTCTTTCTTGGTTGGTGATACAGTTACTTTTACCATTACTCTTGATAACGCTGGTGCAGCTAATGCCACAGGGGTAAAAGTTGAAGATTTACTACCTAGTGGTCTGAGTCTAGATAGCGCTACACCTAGTTTAGGGACTTACGACAGCACTACAGGTATCTGGGATGTGGGTAGTGTTGCTTCCGGGAGTAATGCTACTCTCACCTTGACCGCTACAGTTCTAGAAGCAGCCAGCAACGCTGAATATACCAATGTTGCCGAAGTAATTGCCGCTGATCAGTTTGACCCTGATTCAGCAGTCAATAATGGTGATACAACCGAAGATGACTATACCAGTATCCTCACTCCGATAGTCAACCTAGATTTAAGCAAGGAATTTACGGTTGTCAAGAAGGAATTCGATGTTGACAAAGATGGAGTAACAGATCTATTTGCTGCTAGTCCAGGCGATGATGTTGAGTTTACAATTACAGTCACCAACAATGGTGTAGCAAATGCTACCAATGTGGTAATTAATGACGACTTGAGCGCTGTATTGCCTGTTGGTTTAACGGTACAAAGTCTAGTACTTGATACTGGTGGCATCAACCTGGATACTCCTGGTAACAACGGAGATGGTAACACTCAAACTCTTGAGGTGCTATTTAACAGTATTGCTGCTGGTGAATCGAAGACTATTACTGTCAATGCTCGAGTCAGTGACGAGAATGTTACCACTGTTAACTTTACAGGTCGAACCGGTACATCTGATCCGGATACGGGTGAGCTGAACACAGTTATACCTGAGTATTATGACCGGTCGATGGAAGGGAAATTGTTCTTTCATCTCGACGTGCAAAAAGATGCCAGTCAACAAGAAGTAGATTTTGGCTTTTTAGATATTACTAGCCAAGCTGAAATCGTTTCTGTTAACCAAACTGCCCTCACTCCCGGCTCAATTACAGCTGAGGCTAGATTAGATGTTGCCACCTATGACATAACCACAACATTAAATAACGGTAGCCTTTTCCAGGCTTTAGGTGTTAACTTTGCCGAGTTTGGTAACCCTGACCCTGATTTGGTTGCCTTGTCCTTAAATCCAAACCCAGGTGGTAGTGGCTCAGGTGGTGGAGGCAATGCCTCACAATTTATACCCAATGGTAGTGGTATCTTTGGTTTTCTGGTCGATTGGGTTAAGAGCAACGACCCCGAATACTTAGCTGATTTAGCAGCTTGGGAACAGTTAGCCGCCGACGGAGATTTGTCTGATACCCAAGATGAACAAGTCGTAATTGACGCGCTAGCAGAGTTTATTAATGACGGTATTTTTCGCCGCGACCGTTATTCAGATGGTTTATTTTCTCTTAATAACGGGACTGAAACCCAAGAGATTTCTTTTGAGGCGGGTGAATTTTCCCCTACTGCTAACAATGCTGTCGATATCTTAGTAACTGATGCAGGAGCAGATGTCACTGATAGTAACGGTATTTCACTAGGTTCTTTTGCTAATCTGCAATTGGCACTAGACTCCTTTAGCTTTACAGAACCGACGGGAGTTAATGTTACTATCCAAGACTCTAGTGGTGATGGTCTTGTTAGCACCCAATTGCAGGAACTAAGCGGTTTTGACTTTACCAACCAATGGTTTATTCAAGGAATCACCGTTGATGGCAATGTGACAGAAGTAAGCTTCCTTTCTGGTAATGGGGCATCCAATCTTGATTTCTCATTACAAAATATTCAGGTTAGTAACCCTGCACCGAGTTTTGTTCTTCAAGGAGATAACGCCAAAGATACCATTATTGGGACAATTTTTGACGATACAATCGAAGGATTAAATGGTCAGGATAATTTAGCTGGATTTGATGGAAATGATACAATCCTAGGAGGATTAGGTAATGATACTCTCATAGGTGGTCGAGATAATGACACTTTAACTGGTGGTTCAGGAATCGACACCTTTGTCTTTGGTCCTAGTTTCGTCAACGAAAACGACGTCATTACCGATTTGGCAAATCAAGACCTAATTGATTTGAGCCAACTCAGCCTGATTAACACTGATTTAGATAGCAATAGCGATGGCGTTATTGATACTACCGATAATTTAGCTAATCTTGTCGGTGGTAACTTGATAGTTGATTTGACTTCTTTAAGCGGTGGTGCAATCGAACTAACAGGAGTGACTTCAGTAGACATGACTTCTGTGATTCTATAGTAGATAAATCCAGAGCAACCAAATAGGGCAGTCGAGGCGAGTGTATGTGGCATCACCAGTGGATTGGTATCTTGGCAAGTTGTCGTGGGATTGGCTTCTCTAGGAAACACTACGCGCTCGCAACTTTACCTGGCGCGATCGCTAGTTGGCTGGGATTAACCACGAGCGTGATGTCACAGATTGTCCCTGACAACATGGGAGTTGAAAGCTCGGTTGTCACTCCGAATGTCCCTCATCAAGGTAATCTAATTGAGCGCATTGATGGGGGTGCTACTAGGGGTAGTAGTCTATTACATAGCTTCCAGGATTTTAATGTTTTAAATGGGCAAAGGGTCTATTTTGCTAATCCCTCTGCTATTGAGAATATCCTGGGAAGAGTCACAGGTAATCAAGCCTCTGAGATTTTTGGCACCTTGGGAGTGCTAGGAGATGCCAACCTTTATTTAATTAATCCCAACGGTATTATCTTTGGTGAAAATGCTCAACTGGATATTCGTGGTTCCCTTTTTGCTAGCACCAATAATAGCCTGATTTTTGATAACGGCTACCAATTCAGCAGCCATAATAGCGATGCTCCTCCCCTACTAACCCTCAACATTACTCCAGGCTTACAAACAGGTTTACCCGTCAACGGTACTATTTCTAATCGGGGAAACCTCTCTGTGGGAAAAGACCTGCAATTAGTAGGTAATAATCTCGATTTAGAAGGTCAGTTGCACTCTGGTGGTAATTTAACTCTACAAGCTACCAATAAACTACAGGTGCGCGATCGCCTTGCTAATCCCTTCATCGCCAATGCTGGAGAGCAACTATTAATTGAAGGCAATAAAATCGATATTTTTGCCCTTAACCATCCAGACAGTGGTTTCTTTTCGACTGGAAA
>JBAUJE010000509.1:0-11318 GCA_049683475.1 Coleofasciculaceae cyanobacterium
GCATGAATGAGTCAAATGACTCGCTGTTAGGCTCGGTTGTCTATGCAAGGGGGAGTCGTTCCCCCTCATGTCTTAAAGCCAGAGGCTCCCCGACTCCCCCTTCCGAACCCCGATTTCCGGTGGGGAAGATTACCGGTTAAGAGGAACAGTTTAATCGAAGAGGGTTCAAAGGATAATTCCCCTTTTGCCCCTTGATTTATGTCTAGGCCTCTTTTGTCTCCTTCTTCTTTAATAAACACTAAAAGATGTTGCGACTGTTTCAAAGAGTTTATGTAATTCACGCCAGCGTTTCTCGGTTGTCGAAGCATTCAAGGTGAATAGTTTGCCCCGACTGATAGCAACACTGGCAATGTTGTGCCTTTCCTGATCGGCAAGTTTCACGCTGTATTCTAAGATATAGTAAGTTTTGCCTTTAGATTCTAGAACTCCAGCGTTGACTAGCTCTGCTTGGCGGCCAGAATCAGGCGGCGCTATTGCTTTATTCTGTAATCGGTAGCCCACTTCTCCCGGTGTGCCTAAATCAGCTAAGGTTTCACCTTCAGGAACTTCACTGATTACAACACTGACATTTTCTGTTTGCTCGATTAAGTCGTGCAAAACTACATCGGGACCGTTAGGCACTTGAACTGGAAGCCAACCACTTGGATATAGAAACTCATAGCCATCTTTACTATCGACAAAGCTTTGCAGCCCACCAACAACGTTAGTACAGCCAGACAAGCCTAAGCTGAGTACAAGCAATAAGGCTGCGATTTTTTTGAGCATCTCCTTTTTCCTTCTCCCTTCCTCTCCAGATCTATTGTCTCATCACAAGTAACTGCCCTGGCATCAGAAAATGGTTAGGAATTGATTTCTCGTTCTATCATATACAGGGCAAGGGTTCTTGAATGCTTCCTTGGAGGAAACGCCATGAAACAGACGTATCGCCCAATTGTCCTTGTGGGATTGGTCACACTGCTAGGTGTGTTTACTCTTCCTGCCTATGGTCAGCAAAGACTGGCTCTACAGAACTCATTTGTTGAATTTACTGCTCAACAAATGAGTTCTGTAGAGCTATATAATCGGGGCATCGACAAAATTGAGTCCCGCGACTACCAAGGTGCGATTGAGGACTTTACCCAATCTCTGCAACTCAATCCCGATGATGCCGATACCTACTACAATCTCGGCTACGTGTACCATACTTTGGGCAATTATGACAAAGCTATCTCTAACTATAGCGATGCAATTCGCCTTCGATCAGACTTTGATCAAGCCTACAGTAACAGGGGTTATGCCCATTACATTTTAAAGAACTACGAAGCGGCAATCGAAGATTCTACCCAGGCAATCAGAGTTAATCCTGATAACGATACAGCCTATATCAGTCGAGGTAATGCTCACGATGAGCTTGGGCAGCATAGGGAAGCTCTAACTAATTATGATCAAGCACTTAAGCTTAATCCTCAAAACGCTAGGGCATATTACAACAGAGCCCTAACTTACAACCGACTTAATGAGGACCAAAAAGCTTTAGAAAATTACAATGAGGCGATAAAACTGCGACCAAAGTTCTCTGAAGCTTTGTATAACCGGGGACTTACCTACTTTAAACTGGAAAAGACTGAGCAGGCAATAGAAGACTTACAGCAAGCATCTAAGCTTTTTCAAACTGAGGGTAGGACAGAGAATTACCAAAGTGCCCTTAAAGCGATTGAAGTCATCCAAGAGTAAAACTACTCCATAGCCTTGCTGGTATTCCCTGCCTTAATTTGCCCTGATCGGAAGATTGGGCTTGTTTTCTTAACTAGGTTAGCTAACGTTGGAAGCTGAGTAGGCAACAAAAATTAGACTACTAACTAGAGCAAAAGCCGCGATGCCATAGACAAGATAGTTACGCTTTTGCTCTTTAGTCGGAGGTTCAGCGATGTAGGTTTTAGTCTCTGGGGCAAAGTTATTAAAGCGTCCGCCTTCTTCTGTGGTGTATGGCATAAAAATTTACCTTTGTATACTTGTTTAACACAAACGTTACAAAAATAAGTATAACTGCTTTGCCTCTTCTTAACAAATTTTTACAAAAAATATTTTTAGAGACGTAGCATGCTACGTCTCTAACTAATTGTGCCGGTTAGGGGCGAACTTGCACTAGCATGACCTTTGACCGGAATTCTACCGGCAAGGTAGGCAAGGCGACCCGCTTCCGTTGCCATTCCCATTGCCTTAGCCATTGCCACTGGATTTTTAGCTAGAGCGATCGCACTATTAATTAGTAAGGCATCTGCTCCTAGTTCCATAGAATATGCTGCCTCACTAGGAGTGCCAATACCTGCATCTACGACAACTGGTATCTTCGCCTCCTCAATAATAATTTGGATATTGGCAGCAGTTTTGATGCCCTGTCCTGAGCCAATGGGGGAACCCAAGGGCATTACCGTCACACAGCCAATTTCTTCCAGGTGTTTGGCGAGCATGGGGTCAGCATTAATGTAAGGCAGAACGGCAAAGCCTTCTTTAACTAATTGCTGTGCTGCTTGCCAGGTGCCAATGGGGTCAGGTAATAAATATTTCTGATCAGGAATCACTTCTAGTTTGACAAAGTTATTGTCTTCCTGTCCCAATAACTTCGCCATTTCTCGACCCAATCTTGCTACCCGCACTGCTTCTTCTGCTGTTTTGCAGCCAGCTGTATTCGGTAGCATCCATAGCTTTGTCCAATCGAGGGCTTCTGCTAATCCTTCGTGACCTGGTGCTTTTGTTTGCACTCGGCGCACGGCAACAGTAATAATCTGACTGCCACTGGCAGCAATACTTTGCTGCATTAGTTCCAGACTGCTGTATTTGCCACTACCCGTCATGAGGCGAGAGTCAAAAGTGCGACCGGCAATGGTCAGCTGATCAGTAGACGCTAGTTCAACCAGAGAAGAAGATTGGGTAGATGGGGGTGTGATGGGAGAGGCAATCATAATACTTTGCGTAGCTAGCGAAGATTTATTGTAAAACCTGTCGTAGCGAAAATCACTCAGCAGAGGGTCAGACTTTTGTTCACTAATCAAATCTGCCAGCAGTTTGGCGGTCACAGGTGCCAGTAAAATACCGTTACGGTAGTGACCAGTGGCAAGGCTAAGATTATCACAGGGACTGGTTCCCAGAATTGGCAACTCGTCTGGTGTAGCGGGTCGAAATCCCCACCAGAACTCCTGAATGGGCCAGTCTTGGAGCTGAGGATATAATTTAATCGCCCTCTCTAAAAGAGTATGAATTCCTGCTGGGGTATTGTGGGGAGTAAAGCCGACATCTTCGACCGTAGCACCGATGATAATTCGCCCATCTCGACGTGGTACGAGGTAGGTTTCCGGACCATAAATTACTCGTTGTAGGGAAGAAGGCTGAAAGTCTACTGGCACCCGTACCGATAGCATTTGTCCTTTTTTCGGTTGCACAGGTAGAGGTAGGAGATGATCAGACCAAGCACCTGTGGCAATTACGTAATGTGTTGCCTGAAAAACACCAGCAGAAGTTCTGACACTACAGACATGCTTGTTTTTTTGCTCTATTGCTTCAACTACTATGCCTTCACGCCAATCGACACCCAATTCTTGGGCAGCAGTACGTAAAGCTTGAGTTAGTGCGCGGTTATCGACTTGAGCATCTTCTGGATACCACCAACCACCAATAACATCACTACCAAGACCAGCTTGGTATAAGTTAAGAGCATCTTTTTCTAGCCAGAGTAATCCAGAATTACTGCCAGCCTGAGTCGGTTTCTCAATTTGACTGGGGGAAGGAGTCTGATAAACAGGTGCCAGAATGCCGCAGGGCCAGTAGCCAGTGTTGATACCAGTTAACTGTTCAAGCTTGCTAATCCACTCAGGGTAAAGGGTGCGAGACTTTAAGCATAAGTCCAACATGGGGCTAGCAGGAATTCCTTCTGCTTCGGGGGCAAGCATACCCGCTGCGGCTAAACTAGATGACTGTTGATAGTCGCGGTTAACTACTGTAACTGAAAGACCACGCAATTTTAGTTCAACGGCGATCGCCATGCCGATAACGCCGCCGCCGATGATTAGAATGTCACTTGCTGCGTTCATTGGGCAAAAATCAAGACGATAACGCCCCTAGTGAGTTATCTATTTCTATCACTAAAACTCAAGAGGCACAATCTACCATAGCGCTCTCACGGGTTGGTTGGAGTCTGACTCTGCTGTCTCCGTTGCTGTGGTATCATTCCCCGCCTCCGCTGTGCTCGGTGCCTGTGCTGTCGTCTGCTCGTTGTTGTCTTGAGTTTGAGCCG
Organism: Coleofasciculaceae cyanobacterium; assembly: GCA_049683475.1. Classification (GTDB taxonomy): domain Bacteria; phylum Cyanobacteriota; class Cyanobacteriia; order Cyanobacteriales; family Coleofasciculaceae; genus JBAUJE01. Next base: position 4,271 of record JBAUJE010000509.1, read on the forward strand.
TCGAGGGTTGGGAGGCACTTTGGATGGGTGTTTGGGACGCAGATTGCTCTACTGATTGGGGAACACTTTCTACTACGTTATCATCTTGATCTAGACCTGGCAGGGGAAAGCTACGGCAGGCTGTGACTGAGCTGATGAGGGCAGTAGCTACTGCTGCTTTAATAGTTAATCGTATAAGCTTGTTCATAACTCTTTGAATAGAAAAAATTTTGCATCTGTCAAAAGGATTATCTCTGAATTCCTGGCAACTTTTCCTCACCCTTAGGAAGTAAATAGTTACTGCTGCTAACTACATTTTGGCGCTTCTGTCAAGCAGCCAATTAAGTCTCAGGGTAAATATTTTTGCACAACCTGCCAACCTGTCAGAGCAACCCAGGTAAACCCTCCTAAAAGGGCTATGTTTGTTCCTACATGAATAGTACGTACCCAAGGTCGCTTAGGACTAATTTGGGTAGAAGATACCGCCGAAAGTAACACTAAAAATACAACAGATAATCCTGCAACTAAGTGAGTTGAATGCCCCAAAGTGCCGTAGTGACCCAGGGTTCCCACCAGTCCAACGCTGAGGAGGAGCAAAACCAAACCAACCATAACCCAACCCATGGTTTGATGCATAGGTCGTAGCCAATGTGGTTGAGGACGCTTGGAGTAGCGTTGGATAAACATACTGATACCAGTGATGCTCATCAGAAGGTAGGCGAAGAGAGACAGACCCATTGACCAAGCTGCTATCTTCCACAGCCAGAGAAAGGAAGGTAGATTCACTTGTTGATTACTAAAAATTGCTCCATTAGCTTTCACTATCCATCATAAAGCTAAGGGGCTACCTAGTTAGGCAGCCCCCGGAAAAAATTGGGATTGTGAAATGGGTTATCTTGTGCCAGCGAATTCTAAAACTTGTGAACTTACTAAATTCTTATTATTAACTTTGATTACCAGTGGCTGATTTTTTGTTGAAGATTGTAATGGCTCAGCTGCCACATCATCTGCACCCATTTCTAGATGAGAGCAGGGTATTGTATCTGAGAGGATTGCACTTGCCATCATGCCAGAATGAATTTCTAGCTTAGCCTCTGGCAGCGCTTCAAATACTAGGCGTTGCCCTGGAAAAACAACTCGCTCAAAATACCAGTTAGCAATGTTTGTGATGCGAGCTATTTGGATGCTGCTAGTAGCGTTCAAGTAGCAGCAGAGAATTACGTTTTTGTTATTGGTGGGGAGAGGGTCAAGTATTTGAGCCATAATAGTCAATTTAATTTTCGCTAAAGATTGTTTATTACATTATTAAAGTTAGCACTTACGAGCCCATTTTGATGTAAAATCCGCTACCAATCCTCAAAGATGATCCCGGACAAACCAAATCAGTCATCGTTACAAACTGCTAAGTTTTACTAACCTTAGCCATTATGGCAAAAATTGTTAGTGTTTGCCTAGTCCGATAGAGCTACTTCTTATTGCACAGAGCTGATCCCCAATCGCAAGTAACATATTTATCTTTCCAACGATTTCAAGCTAAATCAGCAGTTTGAGCTGACTGTCTAATCTGCTAAAGTTAAGTTATATGAAAATGAATTTAAGAATACTTATGATCAAACAGCTTAGATGAGTAACTCGAAATACGAACAAACTGAGAATTCCTAAGGATTATTTTAGAATTACTCCCTCAGCCGACCCAGCTTAGGCAAAAGCGGTTTAAGTTTATGACTTTTAAGATAAGTCAAGAAACTAAGTATGTTAAGACACCCACAAGCAGAGAAAATATTTAACACATAACTGACTATGTTGCCCAAAATTCTTTATGTTCGCCTTCCCTGCAACCCAATCTTTCCTATTGGAGTTGTTTACTTAGCAGATCACATCCACAAACTCTTTCCAGAAGTTGAGCAGCGCATTTTTGACTTAGGAACGATACCCCCTCTGGATTTTGCTAGTTCCTTGGACAAAAGCATAGATGAATTTCAACCGACGATGTTGGTATTTTCTTGGCGCGACATTCAAATTTATGCGCCAGTGGGAGGAAGAGCTGGCAACCCTTTGCAAAATGCTTTCGAGTTTTATTATGGGAATAACCTTTTAGTCAAACTGCGCGGTGCGATTGGTGGCATGCGCCTAGCGGCATCATATTATACAGAACTTTGGCGCAACCTAGGACTAATTAAACGAGGACTCAAACGTTCTCAAAGATATAACCCTCAAGCTCGTGCCATTGTCGGAGGTGGAGCAGTCAGTGTTTTCTACGAACAGCTAGAAACGAAGCTACCCGCAGGAACCATTGTCTCTGTCGGCGAAGGTGAGGCACTACTTGAAAAAATTATTAGAGGTCAGGATTTTCAGAACGAACGCTGCTACGTGGTGGGTGAGAACAAGCCACGGGAGCGCATGATCCACGAGTGGCCAACGCCAATTGAGAAAACCGCCTGTAACTACGACTATATAAAAAGTATCTGGTCAAGTTTTGAATACTACCTGCAAGATAATGACTTCTACATTGGTGTTCAGACTAAGCGGGGCTGTCCCCACAACTGCTGTTACTGCGTCTATACAGTAGTAGAAGGCAAACAGGTCAGGATTAATCCTGCTGATGAAGTCGTGGCAGAAATGCGCCAGTTGTATGAGCTTGGCATTCGCAACTTCTGGTTTACCGATGCTCAATTCATCCCGGCGCGTAAATTCATTGATGATGCTATTGAGTTGTTGCAGAAAATCCTCGACTCCGGTATGACAGATATTCACTGGGCTGCCTACATCCGGGCTGATAACCTGACACCTCAATTGTGTGACCTGATGGCGAAAACTGGCATGAACTATTTTGAAATAGGTATCACCAGTGGTTCCCAAGAACTAGTACGTAAGATGCGCATGGGTTATAACCTACGTACCGTCTTGCAAAATTGCCGTGATTTAAAAGCAGCTGGTTTCAATGACTTGGTTTCAGTTAACTACTCATTTAACGTAATAGATGAGCGATTTGAAACCATTCGTCAAACCATCGCCTATCACCGGGAGTTAGAAAAAATATTTGGTGCTGATAAGGTAGAGCCAGCAATCTTTTTCATTGGTTTACAACCTCACACTCACTTGGAAGACTATGCCTTTAAGAACAATATTCTCAATCGCGACTATGATCCAATGAGTCTGATGCCCTGGACAGCAAAAAAGTTGTTGTGGAACCCAGAACCCCTAGGTTCATTCTTCGGTCAAGTATGTCTTCAGGCTTGGCGGCAAAATCCTAATGACTTTGGTCGTGAAGTCATGAAGATACTAGAAGAAAGACTTGGTTGCGCTGATCTAGAAGAAGCACTCGTTGCTCCTATTGTCAATAAACAGGAGCAGCCCAAACAGCTAGTTAGTGCCGGTTAAAAAGCACAATAGGCAAAGTAACCAACTATTTTGCGTTGGTTTTCCGAGCATTTGCTCGGTTTTATAAATTGCTGTAGACGAGGAACATGCTCACCAAACCTAGCTTCTGCCAAAAGTCCATTAATTTAAACAGAAACTAAATACAGCACATAGCAAACGATAAATAATAAATTATGCTGAAAGGTTCAATTTTACAAAAGCTAGACACTGCCCATCGAGGTAGTAAGAAACCTCTGAATTTTGGGGTGTACTACAAAAACACACTAATTTCTCTGTGTCATGCCCTAGAAGATTTCATTCTAGAGTCTGATAGTGAACCAATGATGATTACAGCCTTCCAGCAGGGTAAGTGGTATTTGCAAGAAGCGAACCGCTACGGGGAATTAGCAAAAAAGGCATGTCATGTGGTGATTATGGCAGCTCAAGATTCTGGTTTTGGGGAACACTCCACCACTAGTAAGTCAAATGTTGCCTTAGTCAGCCTTGATCCTAGTGATCCTGTTATCCAGGAATGGCACTTGATCATTATGTCTGAGACATACACAGCAATGGTCTTATGTCAAGAGTTGTCAGATGCAGATTATGGCCCTTCTGGGCCGCCAGATAACGACCGAGAGCGCAAGTTCTACGGATTCTGGACATTTGAGCCAGAGTTGGTGCAAGAGACAGTAGATTTGGCAATTGCTCACCTTGGTCGCTATGACTCAGATTTGCAGCAAGCTTTAACTGAGCAGGTGCAAAAGATTACTGCTGCCTTTGGTAGCAAGCAACGAGATGATATTGGGGCAGTCGTGTCTCGTGTGGTAGATTACCTGCAAGCTGGTCAAAAAGATTTATCTCGGCCAGGGGAAAGTGTCGTTGACCATTCACTTCCCCAAGAACAGGTCTTGGATGACAACCTGCTTTCTAACGAGATGCAGGCATTTTTACGGATGGCGCAACTGATTGACCAAGCAGATGCCGTTAACCCCGATGCCGCAACGGAAGTTACAGCCCTATCAGAGGCAATGGGACAGTTATTAGATTTGCCATCATGGCAGCTCAAGCGCTTGCGGATAGCTGCTTTGCTCCATAGGCTAGCACCTGTGCAAAGAGCTGAGGTGAAGATGCCACCCAAGTCTGTTGCTCAAAAAGAAGCAGCACTTAAAAGTGAATCTCTGCCCAAAGCCTCTTTGTTGAGGATTATGCCGCGCTTGCAGGCAATTGCTGAAATTATTACCCATCAAAGGGAACTCTGGGATGGTTCAGGTAAGCCTGACGGTCTAGCTTATGATGCTATTCCTCTAGAGTCAAGGATTTTGGCACTGATAGCAGATTTTCAGCATCGGCTCAATAGCTATAGACAGGATGAGTCAGAGGAAAACCCTTTAGGTAGAGCCTTAACAGAATGCCAAGAACTCTCAGGCAAGGCTTTTGATCCTAAGCTGGTAGAAATACTAGCCTTAATGGTAATGGGGATGCAACAGGGCATGAGTTTGGAAGTCAAGCTACCGAAAATAGCTTCAGGGATCTGGTTGCTTGATACTCAAGCGGGGTTGAAGGTCGGTAATTTGTAGAAGAGTGAGCAGCTTGGCTGTAGTCTAGATTAGAGCTTTCCACTTTTTTAAGAAAAGTAAGGTTTAAATAAGCAAAGAGTGTAGTTGTTTAGTTTAGTGATGGAAATAGAGAAAGTTAAAACTGGGAAAGTTAAGAAGTTACCAGGAGCAGATTTAGAAGATGAAGACTTTTCCGGTAGCCAACTAGAGCAAGTTAACCTAGCCGGTGCCAATTTGGTAGGGACAAATTTTTCTAAGTGCAACCTCAAAGGAGCACGCTTGGATGGCGCTAATCTGATTGGTGCTCACTTTAAATCAGCCGACTTGCGGGCAAATTTATTGGGAGCCAACCTGATGCAAGCTGACTTAAGTAGTGCTGACTTACGCGGAGGTAATCTGCGAGGTGCTAACTTGATGGGGGCTAAGCTTACTCAAGCATGTTTCGCCGGCGCTTTTTTAAGTGGTGCCAATTTAGTGGGAGTTAACTTGCAAGGCGTGGACTTCCGAGGTGCCGACCTACGAGGTGCTAATCTCAGTAGTGCCAATTTAAAAGGAGCAGACCTATCTCAGGCAGACTTACAAGGGGCTAGTTTAAGTGAAGCTAATCTCGAAGAGGCAGATTTGCGGGGTGCTAATCTGGCTGGTGCTAATTTAAGGGGAGCAAACCTACTCTGTGCTGATTTAGATGGTGCTAACCTAAAAGGGGCAAATTGGGAGCAAGCCTGTTTAGTGGGAACTTGTGTAGCTGGCTAATCATGCTACTTTTCAATAATTGGGCAAATAATATCCTCTTGGTCATTGGGCGAAAGAACTGATCGACAGACAAGAGAGAGTAGTTCAGTTTTTAGTATTTGTAACTGTTCAATTCTCTTGTCTATTTCTCTAACTTTGGTCTGAATCTTCTGCTTAACAGTTCGACAGGGTAATTCTCCTTGGTCATGAATTTGGAGAATTTGTCCAATTTCTTGCAGACTGAAACCCAGACTTTGCGATCGCTTGATGAAACTGAGGCGATGCAGTATATCTTGGGAAAATAGACGAAAGCCTCCTTTTGTTCGTCCGGAAGCCTGAATTAGTCCTAGCTGCTCATAGTAGCGAATAGTTTTGATGGGAACACCACTTTGGGCCTCAACCTTACCAATGAGGAGAAGTTTTTGTTCTGTCGCAAGCATAGCTTTTCTCCTTTGCCTGAGTAATCTTTCAGTTGTATTCTAAATCTCGGAAGAAGCTAGTTTCTGGGATAATGGCTCTTTTTGATGCCCCTTTGTCTAAGGCACCCTATGATTGCGATCATCTCAGCCGTTATTCCCGTTGGCTTAATTGTCCTTGTTGGCTACCTAGCGGGCAAAAAACTGCAAATTGACCTGTCTAGTCTGTCTCGCCTTAGCCTTTATGTCCTATTTCCTGCACTAGTAGCAGATAGTCTTTATCGAACTACCCTCAGCGCAGAAAACGCAGCTGGTATCTTCCTCGGTTTTACCCTAACTTACTTCCTACTTTGTCTGTTCGCCTGGGTGCTCGGACAAAGATTCTCTCTCTCATTACCAGTACAAAAAAGTTTAATAGCAACCACCGCCTTCCCCAACAATGGCAACATGGGTTTGCCAGTGACTTTGTTTGCCTTAGGAGAAGCGGGACTAGAACGAGCTGTAGTCTACATGATTGCTTCTAGCATTATCATTTTTATCACAGCACCGGCTTTTCTTCGAGGAGGTGGTTTTGCCTCGGCAGTGCGTTTCACCTTAAGACTTCCCCTCCTTTGGTCAGTCTTTCTGGGTCTAAGCTTACACTGGCTCGATCTAGAGTTACCCTTTAAGTTAGGCGAAAGTCTCCACATTCTCTCTCAAGCTGCAATTCCCATTGCCCTGTTAATTCTAGGCATGCACATTGCTAGCAGCCCCTTAGAACTCAAACCTTATGAAGCTGGCGCAAGTTTCATGCGCTTAATTGGAGGTGCGATCGCCGCCTACCTAGTTGGTACAGTTCTTGGTTTAACTGGCTTAGACTTACAAGTACTAGTCTTACAAAGTGCCATGCCTGCGGCAATTAGTTCTTTTTTAATGGTAAATGAGTTTGGGGGCGATGCTGCACGCACAGCCAGAGTGGTAGTTTTATCTACCCTCTTAGCTTTCTTTACCTTGCCCGTGGTGTTA
>JBAUJE010000510.1:0-3004 GCA_049683475.1 Coleofasciculaceae cyanobacterium
AGCAACTAGTAGGAGAAATTCAGGCAGAAACCAAGGACGTGATGATGGCAATGACAACAGGCACTGAGCAAGTGGTAACAGGAACGAAACTAGTTGATGAAACTCGCCACTCTCTCAATAAAATTACAGCCGTTAGCGCCGAGATTAATAAATTAGTTGAAGCTATTACTCAAGCAACATCTGTACACAAACTGGCTTCTGAAGCCGTTACCCAAACGATGACCGATGTAGCTAAAAGTGCTGATAAAACCTCTCAGGGAGCTAGCTCAGTTTCACTTTCTTGTGAACAACTGCAAATTTTAGCTACAGCACTGCAAGAAAATGTGGGTCAATTTAAAGTGAAATAGCAAAAGGCAGTACTCAAAGATAACTCCCTAAGAGTAGGCAGAAGATAGAGGTTAAATTAGCAATTAACAACTGATAAGGTTCGTTTCATGACTCAGACTCCCCCCAAAAATACTCCCCAAAATTCTACTAATAATTCCTCTCAAAGCAGAGAAAATTTTCAATTTGGGGGGCAAACTTCTAGAATTAGTTATTCCTCATCTTCCCCTCGTCAGCTTTATTCGCCAGGGAACTTTACACCGCCTTCTCCAAAACGACGAGGCTTTCGCTGGCAGGCTCTGAGTCTGAGGGTTAAAGCGACAATTATAGCCGTTGCCATTGCCACAATTCCTGTTTTAACGGTGGGAGGTGTTGCTTACCAATTTGCTAGCAGCTCGGTCAAAAAGCAAATAAACCAAGTTCAGTTGAGCCGTGCTCAAGCTTTAGCGGAGCAGTTTCATAAGTTTCTTTTGGAGAATTATCGAGAAGTAGAGTTGCTCAGCAGCAATCAGCTCTTTACAGATGCTGAGCTTTGGCAAAATACTTCCCTTGAGCAAAAGAAAGCAGTACTTGATCAGTTCCAATCTGCCCTCGATTTTTATGACAATATTGCTTTTTTTGACCTAGAGGGTAATACCCTGTTTCAATCTGATTCTGCTAGGCCGGTCGAAAGTAATTACAGCGATCGCCCATATTATCAGCAAGCTCTACAAACAGGGGAAATTGTCTTCAATGAACTGAAGATTTCCAAGTCCTCTGGACAGCTTAGTATTGAGCTAGCTGCCCCGGTGCAACAAAATGGCAAATTAATTGGTATCGTGCGGACGCGTATACCGGGCAATAATCTGGAGAAAATCTTTGAAAATTTTGACCAGAGTAATGGTACCTGGCATTTAATCAATTCCGAAGGAACAATTTTAGCCACAAATAACCCGAGTCATCTTAGTCAACAAGCTGAGGAAATGCTGCCCAAATGGAAGCAACTTCTCTCAGCAGAACAGTCTGATAGTGAGTTGTACTCTAACTCCTTAGAGGGAGGGGAAAAATTCTTGGCTACCTACGTTCCGATCAGAGTCCTAGAGGGATTAACAGAAGTGAAGGCAGGGGCACTTTTGACCATTCCTGCTAAGACGGTCTTTGCCTCCCAAGTGCAACTGCTCCGCATTATTGTGCTGGGAACAGGAGTAGTAGTTTTATTAGTGGGGGGAGTTGCAGCAATTGTGGCTTACCGAGTTACCAATCCGGTGGTAGCAGCCGCTACGGCCGTGGAAAAAATTGGTCAAGGAGAGTTAGATACCCGTCTGTCCGTCGCAGGAGAAGACGAAGTTGCTGTACTAGGAACTAACATCAACAGCATGGCCCGTCAGCTCAAGGATTTCCTGGAGAGCCAAAAATCAGAAAGTGAACGAACACGCTTGATCAAGGACATCACCCTGCACCTGTTTCAATCTCTAGAGCAGGAAGAAATCTTCAACAGGATAACCAAAGATATACGAGAAGCTTTAAAAGTTGATCGGGTCGTCGTTTATCTGTTTGACGAAAACTGGAAAGGAACCATCATTACTGAATCTGTAGCTGAGGGTTGGCCAAAAGCTCTCGGTGCCCAAATTAAAGATCCCTGTTTTGCTGAGCGCTATGTGGATAAGTACAAGCAAGGCAGGGTTCAAGCCACCCCAGATATTTACCAAGCAGGTTTAACTGAATGCCACCTTCAGCAACTTGAGCCTTTCGCTGTTAAAGCCAATTTAGTGGCACCAATTCTGAGGGGTAATCAACTCCTTGGTCTACTGATTGGTCATCAATGCTCTGGCCCTCGCAATTGGCAGAATCCCGAGATTGATTTGTTCTCCCAACTAGCTATACAAGTTGGACTAGCCCTAGACAGAGCAGGTATTGAAGAGCAAAGAATCACCGCACAGCAACAGAGGATAGCGAAAGAACAACTCCAAGAAAGAGCAATGGAGTTGATCCGAGAAGTAGAACCAATTAGTGAAGGGGATTTGACTATCCAAGCTAGGGTTACAGCCGATGAAATTGGTACGATTGCAGACTTCTACAATTTGACAATTCGTAACTTACGGAGAGTTGTTACTCAGGTACAAAGTGCGGCTCAAAAAGTGGCAACAACTACCAGTGGTAATCAAGTTTCTATGCAAAACCTCTCAGCACAAGCACAAGCACAAGCAGAAGAAATTGCCGAAGCTTTAGGTCAAGTGCAAGTAATGGGTGAGTTGGTTCAGTTAGTTGCGCACAAAGCTGAGCAAGCAGAAGCCGTGGTACAGCAGACAGCTCAAACAGTTCAAGAGGGTGACGCTGCCATGAGTAGAACAGTAGAGGGTATTCTGACCATTCGAGAAACAGTGGCCGGAACACGTCAGAAAGTAAAACGCTTAGGAGAATCCTCCCAAAAGATTTCCGCCGTCATCAACTTGATTAATGGCTTTTCTGAGCAAAGTCACTTACTTGCCCTCAATGCCTCAATTGAGGCGGCCCGTGCAGGGGAAGAAGGTCGCGGTTTTGCCGTAGTTGCTGAGCAAGTTAGAAAACTGGCCAGACAATCAGCCGCAGCTACCCAAGAAATAGAAAAGTTAGTAGGTCAAATTCAGGCGGAAACTAATGAGGTGGTTGTCGCGATGGAAGCAGGTACTGAGCAGGTTGTGACAGGAACACAACTTGTAGA
>JBAUJE010000511.1:0-10671 GCA_049683475.1 Coleofasciculaceae cyanobacterium
TAAGAAGTTTTAAATATTAGCTTCTGCTGTTTTCTTTAAAAGACTTTTTTGATTGCCGCTATTCAATACTGAGAGCTGCTTTAGCATCTTTTATTGTTATCATGAGTGTCATTGGTGCGACAGTTGAAGGCGTAAACCCACAATTCGAGTAGAATTGCTTTGCCTCTTGGGAAATAGCATGAACAAGAATAGCCCGGATGCCAGCAATTGCTGCCGCTTGTAGAGTGCGTAAGACAGCATCACGCACCAAAGTACGTCTAATTCCTTGTCCTTGCCAATTCAAGTCTACAGCTAGCCTGCCAATGACCATTACCGGAATTGGGTCTGGCATATTCCGGCGAACTTTACCTGAAAAGGTTTTACCAAAAGATGCTTGAAGAGGGGCAAAATCCGGTATCGGCTCTAAGAGCGGCACAACTGGAGATGTGGAACTCTCAGAATTGGCAGTCTCCTTATTATTGGGCTGCGTTTACTGTCCAGGGTGATTGGCGCTAAAGAGTTAGTTATTCACCACTAACTTGAACAAATACTGTCCTGGTTCTTGGGCCATCTAAATCCAAAAGAAGAACTGATTGCCAAGTACCTAGAGCCAATTTACCTTCCGCAATAGGAATTACTTCACTAGTACTAAGAGTAATAGCCATTAAGTGAGAATGAGCATTAATTGGCTCGTCCGGTGGCACATCTCTTAAATGTAAGTCATTGTGCAAGTATTTATCAGAAGCTGGAGCTAATTTTCTCAGGTAGACTTTAATGTCTTCTAGTAATCTCTCTTCGTACTCGTTAATTGCTAACGCTGTTGTTGTATGTCGAGAAAAAACCAAAACTTGACCATTTTTTATTTTAGTTTCCTCAAGCAGTTTGACAATTTTAGGAGTAATATTATTAATACTAATTTCTGGCTTTGTTTCTAATTCAATTGTCTGATTGATAATTGGCATTTTACTGAAAGTTGTTAAATGGAAAATTGTTAATTAGAGGGAACAGGGTTTGCAGAGCATGGCCGCTAGGGCATACAGGGAATAGGGAACAGTGAGGTGGGAGGGAATTTAGCCCTAAAACCTAAAACCTAAGACCTAAAACCTAAGACCTAAAACCTTTGCCCATCACCTCATCTTTCCCCACACCCGACACCCTATTCACGTTGAAAAACAACAGAAAGATTATTAGCAGGCATCTGATAGGTTTTGAGTAAATTCAGCTTTTGTCCTTTTGCTACTTCTACAACTTCCTCTAAATTACGGACTCCCCACTCTGGGTTTTGATAACACAGTGAGCTATCAAAGTTAGCGTTACTTTCTGAAGTATGTTCTCCATGGCGTTTAAAAGGACCGTACAAGTAAAGAATTCCTCCACTAGGTAAAATACGACCAGCACCTGCCATTAGTCCTAAACAAGTTGACCAAGGTGAGATGTGAATCATATTAATATTGACGATCGCAACCAAGGGTGAGGCATTAAAATCAAAATTACTTAGCCATTTAGGAGACTCCCTGGTTTCTATTGGCCAGACAGGTGCCGCAGCATTGAGTTCAAGAGGTGGATAAAGATTATCTGCTCTAAATTGATTACTCCAGGCAGTAATACTAGCTCGTGATTGAGGATTTGGCTCCGAGGGTAACCATTGGCGTGGACTCAGGCGTGGAGCAAAAAAGACAGCATGTTCACCAGTACCACTAGCTATTTCTAGTATGGTGCCTTGGGGGGGCAAAACTTGCAAGAGAACTTCCAGAATTGCTTCACGGTTGCGATCTGTCGCTGGTGCGTACAGCCGAGCATCATTGGTCATGGGAATCCTTAAAATTAATTAAATTGCATATTTAGCGTCTCCCTCATCTTCCCCATCTTCCCCATCTTCCTCATCACCCTCATCACCCTCATCTGACTAACTCCCCGTCTAAGTGCTTGACAGCCTATCTAACTCCCCTTGCATCTGAGTCAAGACTTTTTCATAGCAAGCTTTGACGTATTGGCGATCGCAAGCAGCGGTACGGCCGTAACGCTCAAAAACAATGGGGGGACAAACACGGGTACGAATTGGCATAGGTAGGGGGATATTAGGTAAAGGTCCAATTCCTACTCCCCAGGGTAGGCCCAAATAGATAGGAAAGACTTCTGGATCAAGGTCAAATAACCAAGGTAGACCCCACTCGTGCAACTGTCGTGCCTGTTCATAACAATTACCCAGGACAATCAGGGTATCATGAGCGCCCCAGGAAATGACTGGTATAATTGGCACTTCAGCTCTAAGAGCTAGCTTAATGAAGCCCTGACGACCAGCAAAATTAATTTTATTGCGTTGGTGGTGGGGTCTGAACACATCTTGTGCCCCTCCTGGATAAACTAGAACACTAGCTCCTTGGGCAAAAGCTGCCATTGCCATTTTCGGGTGAGCAATAATTGCCCCAGCCTTAATAGCTATTTGGGCTAGCTGGGGATAGACTTGTGGAACTTTAGGGTGCATTAAACCGTAGACTGGACGCTCTGTACCAAAGCGGCGAAACCAGTCATACATCATCATGGGCATGTCAGGTGCAGCCAGTCCCCCGTTGTGAGAACCTACCAACAGCACTTTCCCTTGAGTAGGAATCTGCTGCCAGCCATCGGTTTTTACTCGAAAGTAGTGGTCATAAAACCACTGCCAATGGGGCATTAAAGACTGAATAAACTGGGGATCTCGTTCTTGTAAAGACCATCCTAACCGTTGCACAGAGGTTTTATTTCCCTTCATTGCTGGTAACGCTTTGCCAACTCTGAGGGTGGGCGATCGCTACTCCAAGCCCACCAACTAGTGGTACATTGGCACTGATAAAACTCTTGCCACTTTCTGCCATAGTCTTGTGTTATTACTGGTGATCGTCGATTAATCCAAACTCGCTCCGCTTCAAGAGAAGAAGCTTTACAGTTGGGGCAACAAAATTCAGTTGCATGAGTTGCCGATTCTGTCCATTGGGGAAATACGGGAGTAAAAGCTTCCATGTATGGCAAATTATTTAGTGACTTCTGACCAACATCTAGGGTAAGAGAAAACTCGGCTTTAGTTGGTTAGCAGGTTATCCCTTTTGACGTTGATTGGTAAGTTAATCATTTGGGCTACTTATATTATCTACTGCCAGATTAAGCCATCAAAGGCTGTAGCTAGAAAGTCCTTTTGAGTTTAGAGTTTTGTAATGAGCTAGTTTTCTAATTTTTCAACTTTCGCTTGCCTGAAGCTCTTACCTATTACCTCCATCTGCTAAGACTGATGAATCCAGAGCCTGAAATTCGCCGTTTGCTTGATTTAATGCCTGCTTCTGGGCGGATGATGACGAAAATTGTCAGTAAACCGCAACAAACCAAGATGATTGAGTGTTCATTTCCTTTGCCTTGGTCAAGAGAACGTCCCATCTCTATTAATTTTGACCTATGGCGTCGCCTTGCCAAACCCCAACGTGACATGGTGCTGTTGCGAACAGTCAGTTGGCTAACTGGGGTGAAATGGTTTAAACCAGACTTGTACCAGGGAGTCGTTTTGGCAGGACTTTTAGCCGGGGTAGTAGAAATAGGACAAGGAGATGCCGTAGGTGTGGCAATGGCGACAGGTTTAAGTGCGATCGCCGGCACCCAAATTTGGCGTACCAATCGTCGTTCTGAGTCGGAACTAGAAGCTGATGCTGCGGCCCTTAAGATTGCTCAGAGGCGAGGTTATTCTGAAGTTGAGGCCGCCAGACATTTAGGGGCTGCTATCAAATCTTTGGCTGAGATTGAGGGGCGTTCTGGCTTAGATTTTACAGAATTGATTCGTACTCAAAACTTACGAGCGATCGCCGGGGTTTCAGCGGTGGGTGTTCCTGATGCGATTCGTCAAGAGTAAAAATCGATTTAACAGAAACTGCTGTCGATTCAATATCCTCAAAACGTCAAAATCGTAGATGGTAATGTTTTGCTTCCCGGCAAGATCGGGATAGTGAGTACAGAAGCACAAATCTCAGCGTAGCGAATTTGGGTAGTTCACACTGCCACCTCTTCTCCAATACGGTGAGCTTTTATTAAGTTAGTAACACCACTAATTGCCAGGGGCAAACCGGCAATTATCACCACAATATCTCCTTTAGCTACTAAATTATGACTAAGGGCAGCTTGCTCTGCCAAAATAATCATGGCATCGGTGTTATTGACTTCCTGAAGTTTTAAGGAACGGACACCCCAATAAAGTAGCAAACGACGCTGGACAACTTCTGTTGGAGTAACAGCAATAACTGGAGTTGGCTGTCGATACTTAGAAAGTACCCGCGTGCTAAAGCCATGTTCTGTAAAACAAATAATTGCTTTTGCCTTAATATTCTGGGCTAGTTGGCAAGCAGCATGACCTACAGCAGTTGAGATGGTATCTTTACTGAGTAAGCCATCGAGGTAGTCAGGGTAAGAAATCAAGCGAGCCTCTGTGGCTTCTGCAATACTAGCCATAGTTTGGACGGCTTCAACAGGGTACTTGCCTACAGCAGTTTCTCCTGAGAGCATTAAAGCATCAGTACCATCGAGAATTGCATTAGCAATGTCAGAAACCTCAGCCCTAGTTGGGCGGGGGTTATGGATCATCGATTCGAGCATTTGAGTGGCGGTGATTACTGGTTTTAGTTGGTTGTGGCAAGTATCAATTAGTTTTTTTTGGATTAAGGGCACTTGCTCTAAGAGCATTTCCACTCCCAAGTCACCACGCGCTACCATAACAGCATCAGCAGTTTTGACAATCGCCTCCATCTCTTCTACCGCTTCGTGGCGTTCCACCTTGGCAATGACATGAGTTGCCTTACCCGCACTTTTAACTATCTCTTGAATTTTCTTAATATCACCAGCTTCTCGGACGAAGGACAAGGCAACATAATCAACATTTTGACTTAAACCAAACTGCAAATCGGTCTGATCTTTATCCGTAATTGCCGGAGCAGAAATAGATGATAGGCTCAGGTTAATTCCTTTATTACTTTTTAAAGGGCCACCGTAAACTACAGTGCAGTGGATTTCTCGGCCACTCACCTCTTCTACCCGAATTTTCATTAAGCCATCGTCGAGTAGGATTGGATCGCCTGGTTTTACGTCCCCCGCTAAACCTTTATAGGTAGAACTAAATCTTTTTTCTGTACCAACCACATCATCCATTGTGATCGTTGTTTTGTCCCCTGGCCTAAGAACGGCACCATCCTCCATTTGACCAACACGAATTTTAGGCCCCTGTAAATCTTGAAGAATGGCAATCGGACGGTTAAGTTCTTGGGAAATTTGGCGAATGGTGCGAATGTATCCTAAATGGGTGGAGTGATCACCATGGGAGAAGTTGAGGCGAACCACATCCATTCCAGCTTCAACCATCGCTTTGATTGTCTTGTAGTCAGAACTTGCAGGTCCCAGGGTACAGACAATTTTTGTTTTACGCATGGAAACCCCAGAGCAATTACCTAAATATTTACTA
Source organism: Coleofasciculaceae cyanobacterium (assembly GCA_049683475.1). GTDB lineage: Bacteria > Cyanobacteriota > Cyanobacteriia > Cyanobacteriales > Coleofasciculaceae > JBAUJE01. The sequence continues at coordinate 5,450 of JBAUJE010000511.1, forward strand.
CCAATACTTTTTAAGGAATAAAAAATAATATTTATTCCTTATTCCTTAAAGTCAGACTATTGCTTGCCTTCTTTTTTCTGTTTGATATTAGTTTATCTTCTGTGGAAGTTTATCAATTGGCAATAAAACTCCAACTAACCGTTCTCCATCAACGCGAAATCATTACTTCTTGTTAGAGAGCAATGAAGGGAAACAGAGCGATTAAACCACAGCTAAAGGATTTAACCAGCAGATAATTTCACGTTTAAGCTGATGCAAGTCTCGATAGATACCTTGTTTAACCCATTGACCGACAGCGTCGAAGGGAGTAAAACTATCACCCACTTTCCAATTGACATCTTGACCCAAAGGTGTTAAGTGATTACCCGCTAAGAGCCTTTCGGCAACCATGTTGGGGAAACGTTTTTGCAAGACTGGGGTTAAAGTAATGGTTTGGTCAATTTCATCATTCCTAAACCTAATTAAGAGGTTACGACGGATTTGGTATTGCCGAGCAATCAGTTCATTAGTTTGTCGCGGAGATGGAATAAACTCAACATCAAAAGTCTGATTAATGTTTAACTGTTCAATAAAGGGAATCGCACGCTTAACCGGATAATTATTGAAGGAAATAAGAATGTTACCAGCACGTTCGACAGAAAAGAGACTGCCAATAAGAAGATGAAGTTTGCAACCCATGCTGTGTCCGATACCGTAGATGGGTAGATAACGTTTGCCTACAGCAGTGGTTGCCTTAAGGCGGTCTAGAGTAGTCTCAAAGCGGTTGAGAACGTCTCTCGCGATCGCACCATGATCTAACGTATTAACGAAGGGTGTTGCAATTACCGCATATCCCTGGCGACTCAATTGTTCTAGTAACCAACGGTAAGTTAGTTGAGGTGCTGCTGCAATAAAAGCACCACCTAAAAAATGCACGATACCAGTGGGACGTGATGGAATTAAAACCCAACTACCAGATATTTCTTGCCAATCCATGCCACGATGAGCTTAGTTATATATATTAATCCTAACTACAACCATGACTTGTTTGCCTCTGCACTCATAAGATTTTGGTAGGAGTAATTTTATGCTGGTTAGTTGTACACTTAGCTTTGCGGCAGATTGAGGAAGTGAGATGGATCTCGAATATCCTGATGACCTGAAATATCTAGACACCCATGAGTATGTGCGTCTAGATGGTGAAATTGCCACCATTGGTATTAGTGCCTTTGCCATAGACCAACTCGGTGACATTGTCTTTCTCGAACTACCGGAAATTGGTGATGCCTTGGAAACAGGGAAAACCTTTGGCAGCGTTGAGTCAGTTAAAGCTGTTGAGGATCTCTATCCTCCTGTCTCTGGTACGGTTATTGAACGTAACGAGGAGATGATTAGTTCTCCCGAACTGATCGCCGAAGATCCCTACGGCGAAGGTTGGTTATTAAAACTGCGCATTAATGACGCTGACGAATTAGAAGATGTCTTATCTGCTAATGAATATCGGCAACAAGTCGAAGGTGAGTTAGACTAGTGCATCAATTTTGATTTATTCCCTAAATCATGACAGTCCCCACTGCAACCCTGTTAATTTCCTGCCCCGACCAACGGGGACTGGTTGCCAAGTTTGCTAATTTTATTTATGCTAACGGCGGCAATATTATCCATGCTGATCAACATACGGATTTTGCCGCTGGACTATTTTTAGCAAGAATTGAGTGGCAACTAGAAGGATTCAATCTACCGCCAGAACTAATCGATCCCGCTTTTGGTGCGATCGCAATTCCCCTCAAGGCTCAATGGCAACTGCATTTTTCCGACACAGTCCCCCGCATTGCTATTTGGGTAAGTCAGCAAGACCATTGTTTATTAGACCTAATTTGGCGGCAACAGTCCCAGGAGTTTTCCGCAGAAGTTCCTTTAATTATCAGCAACCATCCCCATCTGCAAACTATTAGCGAACAATTTGGTGCTGATTTTCACCACATCCCCATCAACAAGGAAAATAAACCTCAACAAGAAGCCAAACAGCTAGAACTTTTGCGTCAGTACAAAATTGACCTAGTGGTTCTCGCTAAATACATGCAGATTCTCTCTCCGGAGTTTATTGCCCAATTTACCAAAATTATTAATATTCACCACTCCTTTCTTCCTGCCTTTGTCGGTGCGAAGCCCTATCACCAAGCTCACCAACGGGGAGTAAAAATCATTGGTGCCACTGCCCACTATGTTACCCCAGACTTAGACGCAGGGCCGATTATTGAGCAAGATGTAGTCCGAGTAAGTCACCGAGACAGTATTGCTGACTTAATTCGTAAAGGTAGAGATTTAGAACGCATGGTCTTAGCCAGGGCAGTGCGCTTACATTTAGGTCATCGAGTACTAATTTATGGCAATCGGACGGTAGTTTTTGCTTGAATAAAATATAGGCAAAGATGGTGCATCTTTAAGAATCTACTGGTTCGCGGCAAAAACCACCAAGGCTTTACGAAGTAATTTATCCATTTTCCCCTTTTATACTGACTACTTTTGGGCTTTTGTTACAAAATAATAAATAATTGTGCCTGTCCTGGAAACTTGTGCAGTGCCGGAACATTTCAAAGAGATTGGTTTGACATGCCTAATTTTGATGCCAGAGTTAACCAAAAAGCAAAAGATACGAACTCCATTCTTGACTTTCAGCAACAGTTTTCCTCTCCGGGGATAGTTGCTAATTCTTTTGCTAGACGGCACATTGGTTCGAGTACTGAGGAAATTGAGCAAATACTCAAAGTCTTGGGCTTCTCCAGTCTCGATGAATTAATTGGACGAACAATACCCTCAGCAATTCGCCTCAGTCAACCTCTACAGTTGCCACAACCCCAAACTGAGTATGCAGCTTTAGCTCAACTCCAGGAAATTGCTTCCAAAAATCAGCTCTTTCGGTCTTTTATTGGTCAAGGATATTATGACTGTATCACCCCACCTGTAATTGGGCGCAACATTCTAGAAAACCCTGGTTGGTATACTGCCTATACTCCTTATCAGGCAGAAATTGCTCAAGGGCGACTAGAGGCGCTGCTCAATTTCCAGACGATGATTATTGAGTTAACTGGTTTGGAAATAGCTAATGCCTCTTTACTCGATGAAGGCACCGCTGCCGCAGAAGCGATGAGCATGAGCTACGGTTTATGCAAAACTAAAGCCAATGCTTTCTTTGTTTCTAATACCTGCCATCCTCAAACCATTGCCGTAGTAAAAACCCGCGCTAAACCTTTGGGCCTTAAGGTAATTGTCGGCAATCATCAAACTTACCAATTTGAACAAAAGATTTTTGGAGCCTTACTCCAGTATCCTGCCACTGATGGGGCAATTTACGACTACCGAGAATTTATTACCAAGGTTCATGAGGTTGGTGCTTTAGTCACCGTGGCAGCAGATCCTTTGAGTCTCACCCTACTTACACCTCCCGGCGAATTGGGCGCTGATATTGCCGTTGGTAGCACTCAGCGATTCGGAGTTCCCCTCGGCTACGGGGGACCCCATGCCGCCTATTTTGCCACGCGAGAAGCCTATAAACGTCAGGTTCCGGGGCGTATTGTCGGTATATCTCAAGATGCTCAGGGTAAGAAAGCTTTGCGTTTAGCCTTGCAAACTCGCGAACAACACATCCGTCGAGAAAAAGCCACCAGTAATATTTGTACTGCTCAAGTCTTACTAGCTGTCATGGCTTCTATGTACGCGGTGTATCATGGGCCGGAGGGACTAAAAAGAATTGCCCAAAATATTCATCGCTTAACGGTTATTCTGGCAAAAGGTTTGAAGCGACTGGGTTATAGGGTTGGTTCTCAACCTTTCTTTGATACTCTACAGGTGGACTCAGGTCAAGACAGTGCTTCAGAAATTGCCGCAGCTGCCCAAGTTCGCCAAATTAATCTACGTGTCTTAGACGAGGAAACGGTAGGTATTAGTTTAGATGAAACTACCGGTCTTCAGGACTTGGTAGAAATACTGGAGGTTTTCGCTGGGATGGGGGTGCAAGGTTTAGCACCCCTACCTTTTAGGTTAGAATCTCTGGTTAAGGGAGCCATAGAAGACTTTACCGTCCCTTTTGCCCGTACCAGCAGCTATTTAACTGATTCAGTTTTTAATAGTTATCACTCGGAGACTGAGTTGCTGCGCTATTTGCATCGCTTGCAAACCAAAGATTTATCTCTGACAACCTCGATGATTCCTTTGGGTTCTTGCACAATGAAACTCAATGGAACGGCGGAGATGATGCCGGTAACTTGGTCAGAGTTTGGCAAGCTGCATCCTTTTGTTCCTCTTGTGCAGGCTAGGGGTTACCAAATTCTCTTTGAGCAGTTGGAAGCATGGTTAGCTGAAATTACTGGTTTTGCGGGGGTTTCCCTTCAACCAAATGCTGGGGCTCAAGGAGAGTATGCTGGTTTATTAACTATTAGCAAGTACCACGAACAGCGAGGAGAAGGACATCGCCACATTTGTTTAATTCCAGAGTCTGCCCATGGTACTAACCCTGCTAGTGCGGTGATGTGTGGTCTTAAGGTGGTAGCGGTTAAGTGTGATAATCAAGGTAATGTTGATGTGGCAGATTTGCAGGCTAAGGCAGAAAAGCATAGCTCTAACTTGGCAGCCTTGATGGTAACTTATCCCTCAACTCATGGGGTATTTGAGGAACAAATCAAAGATATTTGCTCAATTATCCATGACCACGGTGGACAAGTTTACCTAGATGGGGCGAATATGAATGCTTTGGTAGGACTCTGCCGTCCCGGTGATTTTGGGGCAGATGTTTGTCACCTGAATTTGCACAAAACTTTCTGTATTCCCCACGGTGGTGGTGGCCCCGGTATGGGACCCATTGGCGTTAAGTCTCATCTTCTACCTTTTTTACCAGGGCAAAATCCTCAATCCGTTGGTGCTGTTGCTTCTGCACCTTGGGGTAGTGCCAGTATCTTAACTATTTCCTGGATGTATATTGCCTTGATGGGTAGTGGGGGTTTGACGCAAGCAACGAAGGTGGCGATTCTTAATGCTAACTACATTGCTCATCGTTTAGAGCCTTACTATCCTATTTTGTATAAGGGGAAAAACGGTTTAGTTGCTCATGAGTGTATCTTAGATTTGCGATCGCTTAAAAAGTCAGCAGGTATTGAAGTAGATGATATTGCTAAGCGTTTGATGGATTATGGTTTCCATGCACCAACAGTTTCTTGGCCTGTGGCGGGAACGATGATGGTAGAACC
>JBAUJE010000512.1:0-1522 GCA_049683475.1 Coleofasciculaceae cyanobacterium
GCTAGATAAATAATCAAAAAATTCCTTAAATGTTTTAATTCCTGCTTCTAATTCCTCGTCGTCAGGGCGCATGGGGATAAGATTTTTATTATTGGCAGATTTCCATTGAGGGAATTTATATTCTAAATAGCGTACCGACATATCCTTCAGGGCTTGAAGGGTGGTTAAAACTGTTGACTTAGCGGCGACAGTGGCACTATTCCAATTAACACGAGGATTGCGACCTTTTGTATCCTTAAGCAAAGGATGAGTGACAGCAATTTTTCTGGCGACGATGGCGAAACCATTATCTTCATCTAGTTGAGTTAACTGACCTTTGGTTAGAGGTACTGCCATTAAGTTAACGTGAACGAAGATAGACCTAACTCTGCGTCTAGCCTGTTCGCGAGTCTCTCCAGCCACCACAGCAGAGATAAATTCAATACCAATTTTTTCCTTAGCTAGGTTTTGTAAATAGGTGGGTTCTAATTGGTACTCTTTTCTAAGGTCTTCAACTTTAATGAAGGCACCAGAGGTTTTTTTGTCTTTTTTATAACGCTGGAGTTTGCCAGTTTGGATTAATTCCATCAAACCCTGCACTCCCATGAGGCGATGTTGTCCATCTAGGGCAAAAATGGTTATGTCTTCGGCAATGTTGAGTAATCCAACTTTGGCATTTTGATCTAAGGAGGCAAATTCAGCAGCAGATTGCTTAGCCCGTCCCTTTTTGTCCCACTCAGTAGCTTTAGGGTTATCTACCCAAGGTTGACTGACAACTACGAGTACTGGGGGGAATTTGTGATTCTTCCGTACTGCTAAATATTGGGCCAGGGGGGCTTGACGTGACCAATCTAGGGGACGTTGCTGAATATCTTCGATGGTTTCGGCATCAATTTCTAGGTTATCGGTATCGGGGTTGAATTTTTCCCGGAAAAGGGGTAAACGGGAGGCGAAGCGTACCCGACTGGCGAACCATTCTAGGGTGACGGAACCAAGATAAGCTTCTGAACCCCCCATCTCAATTTTTTGCACCAGGATTTGGTCGTTAAGGGATAAATAGCGGTTGAGGAGTAGGGCAAGTGCTTGTTTTTCCTGGTTTTCCCTCTCTAAAATTTGACTGGCGAGGTTGTCTGTAGAGTCGCTGGGGGAGTTCATGGTGGGAGTTGGCTGAAAAATGGCTTTTAAAAACTACCAACTATATAGATTGCTGTCAATTTTGGTTTTTAAAAACTAGGGTAGATATGGGATACTTAAAATAGGTTTAGAAAAAAGATTAAGTATTTATGCTTATTCCTTCCTTCGAGTACGTATTGCCAGTTATTCGAGGGATTCAGTCAGGGCAAGAGTACTATGTTTCAATGTTTCCGGTACGCCTTCTGTCTAAGCTGTTTGCTAGAGAGGAGGAAGTGCCAGCAGAAATGAGGGCGGGGCGATCGCTTAACAGAACTCGTGTACAGGAAATTGCTCACTACATTCTGAACAATCCTCAGGATTATATTTTCTCAGCAATTACTGCCTCTATTGATGCTGATGTTTATCTTAA
>JBAUJE010000513.1:0-26768 GCA_049683475.1 Coleofasciculaceae cyanobacterium
AAAAACCAAGGAAAAAGCCCCCCCTTTGCCTCAACCCCCGACGAAATTTGCAACTACTTTAAACCCCACTTTAAGTTATGGCAATTTGAGCCAATTTCTGAGTCAGAATACTTTGGTCGCTTCCAATTGCGGTAAGGAGGTGATGAGGAGGTAAAAAGAAGTTTAGGGAATAGAGATTTTGCCCAACCTTGGTCAATACTGTACTAAACACCTAAACTACTCCCCCTTATCCCCCCACTCCCGAACATGTCCTCGACAAAAGAAATCCTCCGTACCACCTGCCCCCGTGACTGTTATGATGCTTGCGGTATTGTTGTCCTCAAGCGAGCAGGAGAAATTGTTCGGGTTAAAGGCGATCCTGACCACCCCGTGAGTCGAGGAACTTTGTGTGGTAAATGTGCGATCGCCTATAACGGCGCTTGGCGTGACCCATCTCAACGTCTCAGTCAACCCCTCAAACGTATTGGCAAAAAGGGAGAAGGTAAGTTTACAGCCATTAGTTGGTCAGAAGCAATAGATACCATTGTGGCCAAGCTTAAACCTCTGCTGGCAATTGGTAAAGGCGATCGCATCCTCCACACCCACTACACTGGCACCTGTTCCCTAATTGCTGGGACTTTTCCCCTGCGCTTTTTTAACCGCCTTGGTGCCACGGAAGTAGACCCAGATACGGTTTGCAATAAAGCGGGACACATGGCCTTAGAAATGATCTTTGGCGACTCCCTCAACGGTTTTGACCCCCGCACGGTTAAGGATAGCAACTGTATTTTAGTCTGGGGTGCTAACCCTTCTGCTTCTGCCCCCCACGCCCATAAACACTGGCTACGGGAAGCCCCTGGTAAAGTCATTGTTATTGACCCGATCCGCCATGCTACGGCCACCCAAGCTGATTTACATTTGCAACCTTTTCCTGGAAGTGACGCGGCCTTGGCATTTACCCTGCTGCACGTTCTGCAACGAGAAGGACTAATTAATCAGCAATTCCTGGCTAACCATACCCTCGGTTGGCAGGAAGTCTTACCCCTACTGCCCCAATGTACCCCTGAATGGGGAGAGGCAGTAACAGGAGTGCCAGCCAGTCTAATTGAACAAGCGGCCAAAATCTACGGTGCTGGCCCTTCCCTGCTCTGGTTAGGTCAAGGTTTACAACGCCAACCCACAGGAGGTAATGTTTTCCGCGCCTGTAGCCTCTTGCCTATCTTTACTGGCAACATCGGCAAACCGGGGGCAGGTTTCCTCTACATGAATGGCACAGGTAACCGGGGTATTGAGGGGGATTATCTGAGTGCGCCCCATCTTAACCCCAAAGAACCTATGGCAATTTCCCATATGGACTTGGCCAGCCGTTTGGAAGACAGGGTAAACAGCCAAGCCTTATTTTGTTGGAATAACAATATTGTTGCCTCTAGTCCCCAACAGCAACGCCTGCGCCAAGCCTTAGAACGAGAAGATTTATTTACAGTTTCCCTCGAACTCTTTGCCACCGACACCACCGACTATGCCGATCTTATTTTACCAGCTGCCAACTTCCTGGAATTTGATGATTTAGTAATTTCTTATTTCAACTATTCAATTTCTGCCCAAGTTAAAACTGTAGAACCTCCTGGTCAAGCCTTACCTAATCAAGAAATCTTCCGCCAATTGGCAGGTAAAATGGGCTTGTCTCAACCAGAACTATTAGAAAGTGACGCTCAAATTATTAGCAATTTACTTAAACAAACAGGAACAGTTTTAGACTTTACCAGCCTTTCAAAAATTGGCACAGTTAATTACACAGCAGAACCCGTTATTCAGTTTGCTAATCTCCAGTTTCCTACCCCCAGTGGCAAAATTGAAATAACCTCAGAACGCTTCCTAGCAGCAGGCTTACCCCGCACCCCCCGACCCCTGGCTGATGCTAGACCAAGCAACGGTAAGTTAAGGGTTTTATCCCCCGCCTCTCCTTGGTTGATGAACAGCAGTTATGGTAATGACGGCAAAATAGGCGATCGCTTGGGTTATCCAGAGGTCTTACTCAACCCCCAAGAAGCCCAAGCCAGGGGACTTACAGCTGGCACTCCCGTCTTATTATTCAACAGTACAGGAGAACTATCTCTCCAGGTCGTCCTCTCGGAAAATGTACCCCGTGGTGTTGCCCTAGTTCACAAAGGACGCTGGCCAAAACTCGATCCTAACCGTGCCAATGTCAATGTCCTTAACCCTGGTCACAAAACTGACTTAGCAGAAAGTTCCTGTGTTCATGGTGTAGAAGTAGATATTACCCCAATTCATACTAAAAATAATAGTAAAGTTAATGCCCTGAAAACTGCCCTTTGTTTACGTCATCTTGCCTTTGAAGATTTAGGCATTTTAGAGCAGATTCTTCCCAGTTATGGCTACCAAATTACTTACTTAGAAGCAACAGCCAGTGATTTAAGTAAAGTTAATCCCCTAGAAGCAGATTTACTAGTAGTTCTCGGCGGCCCCATTGGCGTTTATGAATTAGAAGACTATCCCTTTTTGCCAATAGAAACTAAGCTCATTGCTCAACGACTAGCAGCAGATTTACCAACCCTTGGACTATGTTTAGGTAGCCAGTTAATGGCTCAAGCAATGGGGGCAAAAGTTTATCCTGGTGGTCTTAAAGAAATTGGTTGGTCACCGTTGATTTTAACGGAGGCTGGTAAGCAAAGTCCAATAGCCGAATTAGCCCCAGAATTAACCCCAGTATTGCACTGGCATGGTGACACATTCGATTTACCAGAAGGAGCAGTTCATTTAGCTGCCAGTGAGCTATACAAACATCAAGCTTTTGCTTTGGGTAAAAACTGTTTAGGTTTGCAATTTCACCCAGAAGTAACCCGCCAAGGATTAGAAAATTGGTTGATTGGTCATACCCTGGAAATTAACTCTACTCCTGGTATAAGTGTGACTCAACTACGAGCTGATACCCAGAAATGGGGTAGTACTTTGGAGAAACAGGGGAGTGCGTTTTTTCGTCGTTGGTTAGAGAGTTTAGTCACAATTGAGTAATTTTACTTAGCATTTTCTTTTTTGCTAAACAAGTCAGACAATTCGCTAGACTGATTTGAGCAGATCAGAAATAGCGATAGTAAAGTCATGAACTTTTCCTCAGGGCGTCAAAACTTTTACCAGGAAATAAGTCAGCCAGATAACAAAATTGATCTAGCTGCCTCAGCCCTTTATATTGCCAAAGAAGAATATCCTAACTTAGATGTTGCGGCTTACCTCAATGCCCTTGATGTTATGGCATCGGAAGTCGAGGAACGCCTTTCTGGTGAACGATATCCCTTGCGTATGATTCAGGGTATTAATCGCTATTTATATGATGATTTAGATTATAAAGGCAATGACCGTGATTACTATGATCCACGCAATAGCTTCCTCAATGATGTAATTGATCGACGCACTGGCATTCCCATTACCCTTTCCCTTGTTTATCTAGAAATTACCCGACGCATTAATTTTCCCATGGTGGGTATTGGCATGCCAGGGCATTTCCTCATTCGCCCAGAATTTCAAAACGTTGGTATTTTTGTTGATGCTTTTGATCGAGGGGAGATTTTGTTTGAGCAAGATTGTGAAGAAAGACTTGCCCAAATTTATCAACGTCAAGTAAAGTTACAGCCAGATTTGCTCAAGCCAGTTAGTAAGAGGCAACTTTTGGCAAGGATGTTGGCAAATCTCAAATATATCTATCTTAACCGTCAGGATTTACCAAAAGCCCTGACTACTACAGAACGTATTTTACTATTATTCCCCAATGCACCCATGGAATTGCGCGATCGCGGCTTAATTCTTTATCAATTAGGATCTTGGTCTAAGGCATCCCAAGATTTAGAAATATATTTAGCAATGCTACCGGCTGCAGCGGATGCTGATGTAATTCGTGGTTTACTAGAACGACTTGGCAATCCCTAACTAAGATAGTTTTGTTGACATCCTTGGGCCGCTAATTACTAAACAATATAGCGGGGCATTGCCAAGAATTCTGGTTAACCCAAATGCCAGTGATGCGGTGGACAAAGAACGCCTTTCTCTCCCACACCTTTTTTCGCTCACCCGGCGCGATCGCTAATGTCCCCTACAATCAGCTTGGCTTGCAAAACACTCTCAACATTGAGCAAATAAATATAGTTTGGTGCAAAAGTAATTAGAGTTCCTGAGGCGATAGATCCACCAGAGGCTAGAAACTTAGGAGCAAAATCTGAAAGTGTCCTGGAAATGTCTAAACAGTTAGAAGTAAGTAAGTAAAACTTAGTAACTAACAACCCAAGCTTTACCTGCCAATAAACATCTTGCCGTCTAAGCTAAGCTCAAGTTTCTGGAGAACTCTGATCAGCTTTTCACCAAAGTTGAGCCAGTGAACGAACTGTGGCAGAAAGTATTGGGGGAAGAATTCACTAAAGTTCCCCGTTTATCACGTATTTATTACCAGGGTAAATTCTTTAACCCCTCAATTTGATTAGATTTTTAATTTCGCAATCAGTAATTTATTCCTCATGAGAGTCAATCAGGTTTCAATGTCAAGACGGTTGTTGATCTCCTTTCTGTTCACAACAGTTTTTATCTATTTAGTACTCTTCTTATTTGTAGACAAACTCCAATTTTCTCCCATAAATGATGAGCCTCATTTCTGGGAGAACATCTTACCATTTAGCCATAGCTTAATTCCCGATCTCTCTAAGTTGAGAGACTATAAAGCACTCAATACCCCTTTTCTATTCATACTCTTTGGTATTCTAGAATATCTCTTCCATGGTGGAATTTTTGCAGGACGGTTCCTGAATTTTATCCTTTCCTTTGCGATGACTTGTATGATTGGTCTATCCTCTGGGAAAAGTAGGAAAGATTCAATTCTTGCCGTAGTCGGACTACTATCGTTTCCTTACTATCTCTGGTTAAGCGTTCATCTCTACACGGATATTATCGCGACTTTTTTTGTATTCCTGGGATTCTGGTTCTACGTTCGAGATCGACAAATTTTAAGTAGCATTTCATTTATCTTAGCAATCGCTTCACGCCAGTACATGTTGGCATTTCCCGTTGCTGTTGCTGCTTTTGAGCTAATCTCTTCCCTAAAAAATGGATTTCAGTTTCGCCTCAAGCATCTGGCTCCATTGGTGGCAGCATTCTCTATTTTTGGGTGGGTTTTACTTTTCAAGGGTCTAGTTCCGGCGACAGCAGTAAAAAAATTATATCTCCCAGAATCTCCCTTAACCTGGTTAGGTATTTATCCTAACGGTAGTCTCTTCTTTCTCGCCTGTGTTGGTCTATATTTTGTGATTCCAGAATACATTTTGTTCCGTCGTGACCCGTTTTGGCAAAACCTGCTCACCGCCAAAAATATCTATTTAGCATTGGGATTATTCTTCCTATTTGCCATCTTTCCACCTTTAGAGTTTCATGGCTTGTTAACCAAGGTTTTATACATTTTCCCCAATGATTTTTCCAAAATTATTCTATTTTACGTTCTTGCTTTCTTAGCCTGCGTAAGGTTTTCCAAAGTCAACCTGGCTTTCTGGATACTGCTAATGAACACTGGCATTATGCTTAAAGCTTATCCCTGGGATAAGTATGTCCTGCCACTTCTCGTTGTGTTTTGGTACTTAAAGTCTATTCAGCTTCTCGACAGTAGCGTTCCCGACTCCTCTCGTAACACGCCCAACAAGCACTAGAGAAAAAATGGTGCTTCAGGGAAGACTAATTAACAACAAGACCATACTTTTCTGATGAATCAAGGGAAATATCTGGGAGTTGAGAAAGTAAATCATCCCAGGTGAAATGGGTTTTTAAAGCCCTAACAACAATTGTCAGTGGCTCAGGTAAAATGTTTTTAAACTCAGCTTCCCCTTGAACTTGAATTTTGTAGGCTAGTTGCTCTTGAGGAGGTATGAACGGAGCGTCAGAGGTCTTATACCGAATTAAACAATTATCAATTATCCATTATCAATTATCCATTGATAACTTATTTTACCTTAAGATTATTGTCGAAGTTTCTATAGCCATTAACAACTCTATTTTTTAGTTCTATAGAACTACCACCATAATAAATGACTTCTTTGCATAAAGAATCATGCTGAACAACTCTTGAAGGTGTTCCTTGAATTTGGAATATATCTTCCCGAGAAGAACCTACAGTCCAGAATGAACCAGCATTTTCTCCTGATGGCTGAATACCAGCCTTGACAGAAACACTGAGGTTTTCATCGAAGTTATCATATTCCGTAACGACTCCATTTTCTAGCTCTACTGTGCTTCTTTCGTAATATAAAATTTCTTCTCCTAAAGAGTTATACTGGACTACCTGTGTTGGTGTCCCTTGGATTCTTAATATATCTTCTCTTCTAGAACCTAAAGTCCAAAAATTTCCACTATGTTGAGAAGCTGTTTTAGCATCTTCATTAACTGCAACTATTAGATTGCTATCGACATCTTTATAGTCTGTAACTATGCCCTTTTTAAACTCTACTCTACTATTAGTATAATAAGCAACATCTTTACAGGAATAGTTATAGGTATTAACTCTTGTTGGTTCACCCTGTATTCTTTGAACATCTTCCCATCTAGAACCCACCGTCCAGAGGTTGCTAGAGGCCGTGGTAATAGTAGATGTTTCTAGTGATTTTTTCTGAGCATATTCTAAGTTGCGTTGATACTGATCGACTCTAGCTTGGGCTAGTTGGTAATGGGAGCTAGAAGCTGGCACGGTTCTAACCAAATCAAAAGCTTCCTGCCACCAGCTAGTAATGGTCTTCCACTCTTCACCAGAATGGGCAACTTGAGTTAATTTTGCTGCCCTCATGGCATTATTAACAGCTAGTCGAAAGTTCTCAGATTTATTATTAGACGAAGGAGTCTCTGTAACTATTACTTTGGGATACTGTTTAGTAATTACTAGAGTTAAGCCAATTTGACAGAGTGTGACGATAATTGGCAGAGCTATATTTCTTTTTTTTAAGTTCCTCGGAACGGTTTTTTCTTGAGGACTTAGCCTTTTCCAATTCATTTTCACCTCTAGAAATATTTTCTGAAACAAAGCTTGAATAAGATCAATAAATTTTTAGTTTATACCTCTATAAAGATGCTAGATATTCCTAAGTAAGCCCTAGAACAGGGCCATGACCCCCAACTTAATCACCAAGGGTAGTGACTCACTGTTTGGACAAATCAGACATAGATGACTACCTGTAGTTCCTTAATAACATGAGTCTAGGTTATACCTAAAAAGTTCAGATTTACTCCTCAATAAGCCAGAAATTGCCGCTAGCTGCCTCATCGATAATTTTCTTTGGACGTAGCACTAAAATAAGTCGTCCTAACAGGGTGATATCAGGGGGGCTAGTAAACCATTTAATTTCTAACTCTCCTGAAGAGTCAACTATAAAATAGCTCTCCTCATCCCATTTTTGTTGAGTTCGGTCGATTATGAGCAGGAAATCTCCAGTTTTGCCATCTGCTTGAGTAGGTAACTGATTACTACTACAAACTATACCTATGGGTTCTTGTGCATTTCTGAGAACTTGCCAGCCTGGTACGGCAACTATTGTTTGCTTACTATTTACTTGAACCAGATCGAAAGAACCCTTTGGGTCAAGGGGGGATACTTCTTTCCAATCAGTTGTGGCAAGGGGTAGAGTACCAGCTACTGGTAATAAGCAGGGTGCTACATCGTCAGCTTCTAGGCGGTAGATAGGCAAGCGTGGGGCTTTCGGTTGTCCCCCGCCAAAAGCTTCAGTCAGCAACTGCTCAATTTGTTGCCGTGCTTCTTGGCTGTGGGCAAACATCAAACCCCTTGCAATTAAACGGGAGCGTTCTTGCAAATCACTTTGTTGTCTTGCTAGTTTCCAATACTGATAAGCGACAGCATCACCCGGATGATTAGCAAATCCTGTTGGTAGTTTCCTTAAGCGAGAAAACTCTTTGAGGGCTTTTGCCACCTCACGGGCTCCTTCTGAATCAATGTTTCTGGCGGCTATAAATTCAGCGGCGGTAGCGCGTTCTGATTGGGTAAGAATGCGTAATTCATACAATGTATCGCTGCCAGTACGCTCAAAGCGCGATCGCACAGCCTCAGATACTCCCGTATCCATCAAGCTTTTGTGAACTTGAGAAGCTACTATGACTTGATTCTGTTGAATCGGCTCAAATCCAGTTTCTTCAAAAATATTCTGGGTAGTGTAGCCTGCTTTTTGTAGCTGCTGACAGGCAACGCCCCATTCAACCCAGTTACTTTCCTTGCGTCGCAGTAATTTTATCAGTTCCTCAACGTTGATATTTGCTGAATTAGGTTGAGGATGTCCTTCTCGATTGCTAGGTGGTACTTCAGTCATGTTTTAGGAAAAATTGACAGTTAAATTGAATGGCAAGATATCTTTAATTTATCTTGATTAGTTTTGTCGATCAGATTTAAAAATCTTCCTGATCTAGCTAGGTTAACTAGTGTAAAAGAAATAGTTGGCTAAATCCTATTTTTCTTTGAAAGGCGAATTTTCACGAAAGATTAGCACTCGGATATATTGGTAGCCAGTCCAGACTTACCATAAGGGTTTGTTTGAATGCTATGGAGCAAGCTTTTCCTAACCTTGATGATATCAGCCGTCAGTTAATGAACGTAGAGCGACAACAAAAACCGAAAATGCTGGTAGTAGATGATGAACCGGATAACCTGGATCTGCTCTACCGCACCTTCCGCAGGGATTTTAATGTACTCAAAGCTGATAGCGGCATCAATGCCCTATCCTTACTGGCAACAGAGGGAGAAGTGGCAGTGATTATTTCTGATCAGCGGATGCCGGAAATGAAGGGAACCGAGTTTTTAAGTAAAACTGTCCCCCAATTTCCCAATACAGTAAGGATTATTCTGACTGGTTTTACTGATGTTGAGGATTTGGTAGAGGCAATTAATTCAGGACAAGTCTATAAATACATCACAAAGCCCTGGAACCCCAGCGAACTGAGAGCGGTGGTACAACATGCCGCTCAAACCTATGAAGTAATCAAGCAACGCAGTGAGGAGTTAGAACTTTCCCATCTACAAATGAACCTGTTTTCTAGTATTGTGCAGGTTGCCCAGTCCTCGAACAGTTTAGAATCTTACCTACAGTTAATAGCTGAAGGGTTTGGCAAAAACTTAAAAGCAGATAGCTGCATTTTGCAGTTGGTGTCTAATAATCAGCTGACTAAGCAGCAGGGAACCTACGCAACATATGCTTTAGAGGAAAACTGCCTAGAGCAAGATCAGCTTGTCCTTGGGGCAATAAGCGATCGCCAGCCTAAGGTTTGGGTGAGAAATACTCGAGGTAAACCTCCGGCTGGTGCCGACTATTATGATCCGCTCGGGATTGAAACCCATTTACTCATTCCCATTATCTATCGAAACCAGTTACTAGCAGTTCTCTCTCTCCAGTGGCAGCAAAAAACTAGTAAACTGCCAGAAGACAAACTGAAACTGATTTATCTTTCAGCCCAGCAGGTTGGTCTAATGCTTAAGGATATCCACTCCCCTTGATTTATAGTAGTAGCCACAATTGCTCAGACATTTCTCTGTTCCCTATTCCCTATTCCTTGTTCCCTTTCCGGCACAATATAAATGTCTTAACCGATCTGTTTGTTGCTATATGACTGATACCCACTTGATTGCCAAAGCGTCGGAAATTCGTAATTTATTTGACCGCATCGCACCAGTTTACGACCAGCTTAACAACTGGTTAAGTTTAGGTCAGCACCGCGTTTGGAAGCTGATGGCTGTTAAGTGGAGCTCTCCCCGTTGCGGTGATGTATTTTTAGATTTGTGCTGTGGCAGTGGCGATTTAGCCCAGCTTGTAGCTCAACGGGTGGGAGAGACAGGAAAAGTCTATGGGGTAGATTTTTCTTCAGCTCAGTTAGCGCAAGCCAGAGCAAGAATTGCCGACGGTTATAAAACTCTTCCCATTAGTTGGATAGAGGCAGATGCCCTCGATTTACCCTTCCCAGACAACTATTTTGATGGTGCGACGATGGGTTATGGTTTACGCAATGTGACCGATATTTCCACTTGCCTCAGAGAATTGTACCGCACCCTCAAACCTGGTGCTAAAGCAGCTATCCTCGATTTTAATCACCCCAGCCAAGGAATGGTGCGCACTTTTCAAGAATGGTATTTAGTCAATATCGTTGTGCCAAGAGCCAAACAACTTGGTTTAACGGAAGAATACGCTTACATTGCACCTAGTCTAGAGCGTTTTCCTACAGGACAGGAGCAGGTTGAGTTAGCACTCAAGGCAGGCTTTACTGGCGCTACCCACTACCCCATTGCCGTCGGTTTGATGGGAGTCTTAGTTTTGAGTAAAGCCTAGTGTCTGCAGACGGGGAGATGGGGAGAGAGAACAACCTATCAAAATCAATTGGGTGAACCACTAGAATAGAAATGGCATAGTCGTTAGTCTCAACTTGACTAATAACTTAGTATAGTTCTGCCTAATTTAGCTGTTTTGGATTTGTCTAACCTCTGGCTGGTCTTGGTTCCCCCAATAGCAGGGGGAATTATTGGCTATTTCACCAATGATCTAGCCATTAAGATGCTATTTCGTCCCTATAAGCCTATTTACATCGGTAGGCGTAAGTTACCCCTAACACCTGGTTTGATTCCCCGCAACCAGGAACGCCTAGCAAGGCGGATTGCTGATACGATTATGGGTTCTTTGCTAACACCTTCGGAATTGCAGGGACTAGCACGACGTTTGCTCAATACCGAACGTGTTCAAGGGGCAATTCTCTGGCTCTTAAAGCTTGCTCTTGAGCAAGTCCAACTAGATCGAGAGCAAAAGACGGCGAAGATTCTTGCCTCTATTCTCCGAGATTTATTGGGGGAATCATTACCACGTCTGCTCAAGGTATTGGCACGGCGTGAGGATTTCTTAGAAGCTCAGCTCAACCAAATCTTTGATCAGATTTTGTTGGAGTTCCAGCTTAATCAACAACAATCTACTAAGCTGGCGAATTGGATACTACAGGTAGCTTTGCCACCAGATATCTTGCGACAGGCAATTGTCGATTTCTTAACTGATCGCAATATTCAAATCATTGATGAGGGCTTTCGGTCAAAATCTAGTGGGACATATTGGGTAATCGCCAATTTGTTTGGACTGCGTAACACCCTGGCACGTTTACGTACTTATTGTCTAGATGAGCGGGAAGATGCCAATCGTCGTTTAGAAGAGTTAATTACGGCTCTAGGAACTCGCGATCGCTTACGGCAGTTGTTGCAAACTATTACCCTACAAAACTTGCCCGTTTCTACCGTGCGACAGCTACGTAAGACGATGCGCGATGCTGTGCGTGATTATGTGCGAGAGCGAGGTTCAGATTTACTACAGGGATTGAGCGAGTCAATTGACTGGCAAAAGGTGGCAGTCTTAATTCTCAACCGTCTACGGCAGTCAACTATTATGACATCATCCCTGCAAATGATTAGCCAAGAACTAGCTCTGATTTTAGAGCGCTATCTCGAGCAAGACTTGGAGAAAATCGTCGCTCAGGCAATCCCTATTTTGTCTATTGATCAGGTAATTGTTGACCGGGTTAAGGCAACTTCTCCTGAGCAACTGGAGATGACAATTCAAGGTATTGTCAAAAATGAGTTACAAGCCATTGTCAACCTAGGTGGCGTGTTGGGTGTGATTGTCGGTCTATTACAGACTGTTTTGCTGCTAGTAAGGGGAATTTAGGCTGCTGTGGTTATTCTTAGTATTTATTAACAGTGTAGACGGTCTTTACTGCAAATCAAGTTAAATTAGTTTGCGATTAAGCTGTATATTCTGTTGTTTTGCTGGGAAAATGGTAAATTATTAATTGAGGCTGAAAAGCTTCTAGGACAGATACTATAGAGAAGTCTATAGGTATAAGCTCAAGGAGGGTAGAACAGCTGTTTAAATTAGCATCTGTCTCACTGCATAACTTCAGCATCGCTCGTCTAAAACACTGATATTTCCTATTCTGGTTAGATGGGAGTCAAGCAACTGAAATCAGCATTTTTCAGTTCTGCTCCAAGTATTATTAAGTAAGTCAGGAGATTCCTCAGTAGTTATTAGGTAATTAGGGCGGTGCTGTTGTTTTATGTATTGTTAAGCTAATGCGCCTTCAAATTATATGGTCTGCAAGTGACGAGAAAATCATAAAAAACTCTCCCCATCCCTCCGTCCTCTCGTCTTATACCGATCTACCAATTAAATACTTAACAATTTATTAATCAAGTCTTGTCAAACTTTTTATCTTACTTAAGTACCAATTAACAACTAAGTTCTACATGACGTTAATTTGAGGCTTACTTGGGCAAAAGTCGGAACATTTAATAGCTGCTTCTGTATTAGCAATTGAGGGTCGAACTGTACATTTGAGGCGATAATCATTAGTAAAAAAAGAGCAGTTAGTACAAGGTATTTGATGCATGCGCTTGGCAATAGCCAGACTAGCCCTAATTGAAGACCAGATAGTAAAGAAGAGAAAAGCAATTAACCCCCAAGCTAAACAAAAACATATTGGTACCAAATACGGTTTAATCGCTTCGCTTAGCGGATATAGAAGTTTAAACACAACCTAATATTCTCTAGAAGTAACAAACTTAGATCTAGAATAAACTTTAAGGGTACATTTTTTCAAAATGATTTTATGATTTGATAATTTGGGATTTTCCCCTTCTTGGAAGAAGGGGAATTGGATTTTCGATGCGGTAACGGGCAATAATTACCCATTGCAAGTTATTGGGCAATAGGCGAACAATTGCCCAGGGACTTAGGCTTTCTCGATAAGTCATAATTAAATTGTCTCCTTTGTGAAAGTGTGAGCCAGAGCCAGCCTGTGGGCAGTTAACCATATCAGGCTGGCTTTTATATCTGTATTTTAGTTGCAACAATACTAATTTGTCACATTATTTTTACTTGCACAAGTTCTAAGGAACTCAAGCTTTTATAATGGATCAAATTAAGCTTGACACGCCAGTAGGGTGTGTGAGCGAAGCGTAACGCACCGCCTATGCCATAAGGATTCGGTGCGTTAGTTCAACGGACTTGTTTTAGTGCGATCGCCATCTCAACCAATACAATGCTTAGTCCTACAGCTTTTGCTAAACTGAGATCAGCTCAAAACCATAAATTGCCTTAATATTCAGCTGATTAGCTTGATTGATGAAGTACTCAGTAGCTGGCTTTAAGGAAGATGGCAGAGGGCAGAAGAAGGGGGTATACTTCACTAATTTAGTTTAATGTCAGAAACAACTTCTATCCCTAAGAAAAAAGGCAAATCACTTCCTTCTAAATTCATTATTGGTTTAGGTAAATTTGTCTGGACAACCCTCTGGCATCTCATGATGTCCAAACTTGCTCCCCGCAATCAGTCAGGGGAGTATATCCGCCCCGAAAGTGAGTTTAAAGCGCAAATTAGCACACAGCAAGAAAACCCCTATCAACCAGCAACAGGACGCTACTGCCTTTACGTAGGACTCGGCTGTCCTTGGGCCCATAGAACTTTGGTGGTTAGGGCAATTAAAAGACTAGAAGAGGCAATTTCTATTTCTATTGTTTCCCCTTCTAGCAGTGAAGGAATTTGGGTATTTAACCAACCAGAATATGGTTGCCGCACATTACCAGAACTGTATGAACTAGCACAACCGGGCTACCAAGGACGCTGTACAGTTCCCGTATTATGGGATAAACAGACTAAGACAATTGTTAACAACGAAAGTGCAGAAATTATCATTCTACTTAACTCCCAGTTTAATCAGTTTGCCAAGTCTCCTCAAACTGACCTTTACCCAGAGCAACTAAAGGAAAAAATTGACCTTTGGAACGAAAAAATTTACCATGCCGTTAATAATGGCGTGTATCGCTGTGGCTTTGCCCAGACCCAACAAGCTTATGAGCAAGCCTGCGCTGAGCTATTTAACTTATTAGATAAAATTGACGAAGTACTCTCAGAAAGTCGATATCTGTGTGGCAACCAACTTACTCTAGCAGATGTTCGTTTATTCACTACCTTATTTCGTTTCGATATTGTTTACTACGGACTATTCAAATGTAATCGCCGCAGAATTCAGGACTATAAAAATTTAGGAGCATATCTGCGTGATATCTATCAGTTACCTGGAGTTGCTGAAACCTGTAGTTTAGAAGATGTTAAGAAAGATTACTACGGCAATCTTTTTCCTCTCAATCCAGGGGGAATAATTCCTTCCGGCCCAGACTTGAATAATCTCCTTGAACCCCACTCTCGAGAACTAATTGGTCTTTCTTCCCCCTCGTAGTCTGAACTGAGAGAGCAGCAACTTTTAAGGTAATTTTAGTAATTTTTAAACGCTGTGCAGAGGCTCACGGAGGTCAGGTTGGGGTAGAGAGCGAAGTTAGTGTGGGTACAACCGTTACCAATTGATAATTGACAATTGATAATTAACAATTAATTAATTTGGAGGAAATTATCAATTATTCATTCTTAATTATCAATTTTTGAACGTAAGATTACCTTTTTGAGAGAATTTGCCTAATTTAGCTCTAAGATGACTTCGGTAAGTTGGTTTGAATCTACGTCTTGACGCAAGTGGGATTATCCTCACCCAGGCGATCGCTCCAAGAAACCAGAAATTGCACATAATTAAAGTACGTATTGCTTTAGCGTTTGAGCTTTGATTCAATCAGAGACTTTAGAACTACTAGAATGGTCACGCCTGTGCCAGCACCTGGCAACCTTTGCTGCCACCAAGTTGGGAGTAATTGCCGCTCGTCATCTCCGACCTCCTGCAACTCAAGCAGAAAGCCTACGCCTGCTGAGTCATACTCAAGAAGTATACCAGCTAGAGATGCAGCCAACTCCTGGGCTTTCCTTTGAAGGTATTGAGGATATTGGAGAATCATTAGAACGGGCAGAACACCAAGGCATCCTCTCAGCAGTAGAACTGCTGGCAATAGCCACTACCTTAGCAGGTATGCGCCGTCTGCGTCGCTCCATTGATGACAAAGAAGAAGAAGTACCAGCACTAGCTGAACTGGTTAGTGAGGTACGCACCTATCCAGAACTAGAACAGGAAATCCACCACTGCATTGATGAAAGGGGTGAAGTAAGCGATCGCGCCAGTCCCAAACTAGCTGGAATTCGCAGCCAACTCAAATCAGTGCGAGACAGAATTTATCAGATTCTTCAAGGCATCATACAGCGTCAAGGAGCTGCCCTGCAGCAACAGTTAATTACCCAACGAGGCGATCGCTTTGTGCTACCAGTTAAAGCACCTCAGAAAGATGCCGTTGCGGGTATTGTTCACGATAGTTCTAGCACTGGTGCCACCCTGTACATCGAACCCAAGGCAATTATCAGCTTGGGAAATCAACTCAGAGTCTATCGACGGCAAGAGCAAGCAGAAGAAGAAGCAGTACGTCGCCAATTAACAGAAAAAGTTTCTTCTGTCAAAGAAGATTTAGAACAACTCTTAGCCATAGCCACCGCTCTTGACCTAGCAACGGCAAAGGCACGCTACAGTCTGTGGTTGCAGGCAAATCCACCCAGATTTATTGAGCGCAACCAAGGAGAGACTATCACCCTACGTCAGCTGCGACATCCCCTTCTTGTCTGGCAGCAACAGCACGAACAGGGGTCAGCAGTTGTGCCAATAGACGTACAAATTAAACCTCAAATTCGGGTAGTAGCAATTACAGGTCCCAATACAGGAGGGAAAACTGTCACCCTAAAAACCCTCGGTTTAGCAGCACTAATGGCAAAGGTGGGGTTATTTGTCCCCGCTAAAGAGCCAGTGGAATTGCCTTGGTTTGAGCAGGTACTGACAGATATCGGCGATGAACAATCTATAGAACAAAGTTTGTCAACATTTTCCGGTCATATCCGCCGGATTAGCCGGATTATTACAGCGATAAAAGCAGTAGGGGGAGTAGAGGGAGCTGGGGAGGCTGGGGAAGCTGGGGAAGCTGGGGAAGCTGGGGAAGCTGGGGGAGCTGGGGAGGCTGGGGGGGAGCATGCAACTTCCTCACCCCGTCACCCCATCACCTCTTCCCTGGTACTCTTAGATGAGGTAGGTGCAGGAACCGATCCGGCTGAAGGGAGTGCCTTAGCGATCGCTCTACTACAACATATGGCGGACACGGCTCAGTTAACTGTTGCCACAACTCACTATGGAGAACTCAAGGCGCTTAAATATCAAGATGAGCGGTTTGAAAATGCCTCAGTTGAGTTTGATGATCGGTCTTTACAACCAACTTATCGTCTGTTGTGGGGTATTCCTGGTCGTTCTAACGCCCTAACCATTGCCCGACGCTTGGGTTTAGAGCCGCAGGTAGTTGACAAAGCTCAAACTTTGGTAGGAGGTCTTTCCGAAGATGTCAACCAAGTTATTTCTGGCTTAGAAGCACAAAGGCGGTATCAAGAAACCAAAGTACAAGAAGCCGCTGAGTTGCTACAACAAACAGAAAATTTGCAGCAGGAGGTATCAAAGAAAGCCAATCTACTACAGGAAAGAGAGCGGGAGTTAAAGCTGAACCAAGAAAGGGAAGTGCAAAAGGCAATTATCCAAGCCAAGGAAGAAATTGCTTCAGTAATTCGCCAATTGCAGCAGGGAACAAAAACTGCTCAAAATGCTCAAAGAGCAACAGATGCTCTCAATAATATTGCCAAAAATCGTCTTCCTGTAGTAAATCAGCCGAAACCAAAACCAGGGTTTACACCACAAGTGGGAGAGCGTATCCGCATTCCTCGCTTGAATCAGACCGCTGAGATACTCTCTAAACCAGATGAAGATGGTGAACTAACCGTTCGATTCGGTTTAATGAAGATGACTGTACCCCTAGCGGATGTAGAATCCCTTGATGGTCAAAAAGCTGAGATACCTGTAAAACCGAAATCAACTTCTGCGCCCTCTAAAACCGTGGTTTCCTTACCAAAAGCTCCTACTGTCCGAACCTCCCAAAATACTATTGACCTGCGAGGTTCTCGCGTGGCCGATGCCGAGTTTGAACTAGAGCAAGCTATTTCCCAAGCAGTAGCTTCGGGAGTACTCTGGATTATTCACGGTAAAGGTACAGGTAAGCTCAGAGAAGGTGTTCATACTTTTTTAGAGAAGCATCCTTTAATCGGCAGTTTTAAGTTGGCAGAACAGTCTGAAGGTGGTGCAGGTGTGACAGTAGCCTACCTCAAGTAGAAAGTGAAGTTAAGAATTGTTAACTAAACAGTCAAAACTCTCGTAACTTTCACTGGGGGATAGGAAACTTGCCGTAAACTCTGGTAGTCCTGTTACAGGATTGGTAACGGCAACAGCCAACGCTGATTTGGTTCCTTACTCTAAATTTATGCGCTCTACCGTGAAGACGCCAACACCCTCTCCCCCTTGGGAGGATTTGCCTCTAGATCGAGGACCAGAAACAATGCAGCTCGATAACATCAAAGCCCAACTGGATTTGGTGTTAATGAGCCTGGAAGCATTAGCAGGTATTGGTTCCGAGGCAATGCTTCAAGCAGCAGACGATCTAAATTTAGAATCAATGGTGACAGACAGAGTAGGTTTGTGGCGTCTGCGTCAGTCCAACCCCCTACGCAAAAGTTCAGGAGGGCGGAAAAAGCTCGATGTCGAAGAAGCTCGAGCCCTCGTCCTGATTATCTGCCACCTTGCCAAACAGCATCAAGAGTTAATTCGTCGTGCGGTTGCTCTACTTGAACAAATGACAGAACAAAATCGAGAGCCGCACCGCGCTGCTCTTCTGGGAGACTATCTAGATACTTTTAGTAATATTTATCAGGAACGTATGGAGCAAGGAGAAAATATTTCATCGGTTAAGCTGACCAAGTTAGCATTCAAACTACTGATTGATTTATTGTTCTACAGTGGTCCTAACGGTCACCGTCGTCTCTGGCTGGCTTTGCTAGATAGAGCGTCCTAAGTCATTTTTCTTGAGTCCATAGTCGAATGTCATTAGACTTCTTGCAGAAGTCGGGTTTGCAGAGCATGGCAATAGTACACACAGGGTTCGCGTAGTGTTGCCGTCAGCGAAGAGGAACAAAGAACAGAGATTAGAGACTAATCAAGCCGAGTAGGGGCAAGAAGTCTATTTACATCTAGTCTTGATTACCATTGCTGCTCAACCAATGACCAATAACCAATGACCAATGACCAATGACAATGCTTTTTTCTAATTCAGTCTTGCGACGCTACACTCCACCCACTTGTACCCTAGAAATTGTGGCAAAAACCTCGCCGTTATCTCGGTGGGCGGGGACGTCTGTACTCAGAAACTTACGCTTTGAGCTACGCTTGGATGACCCAAGGCAGTCAGAAGACAGACAAATAACTATTAAGGGGAACCGTACAGATTTAGAAATTTTGTCTGAGGCTGTAAACAGCTATGTGCAAGAATTTCTTAATCAGTCCTCTGGACTAATGCTTGCAGCAGAGCGAAAAGCTCCCACTCACGCTGATTCGATATCCGACAATCAAGCCAGTCAGGGGGCAACTGCTTTAACTACCTCTGAAGGCACTGATTTAGAGACTTCGGCAAATCCAGCATCAAAGCTAGAAGCTGACCAGACCAAAGATTCATCCTTAGCTGGTCGCCTAGAAATATATTCCCAAATTATTATTTCTCAAGCCAAGCCTCAGACTACCCCCATCTACTTACAACCGAGAGGCTTACTAGCTCATAATCTGTTTCTTGGTCAGCTAGCTAATGAAAAGTCAGGACCAGTTGTTGACCTGAGTGCGTTACAACTTTTTGACCTAGCTACAGTTTTAGATAAATATGCCACCGAGTTGATCGAAATACCAACTCTTAACCAACTGAGCGGTAAAAAAGTTTTACCAGCCTGGACTAAGATAGCAGCAGCAGTTCTGTTGACAGTGGGTCTAACAACCGCGGGAGCTAAGTTATTTTACAGCTCCGAGACTAATCAAGAAGCTAGTACACCGGGAGAATCGAGTCAGACCGAGGAAACACCGGTAGTTGCTTCTATAGAACCTTCACCTAGTCCCCCAGTTATACTTGCTCCCTCCCCCATACCAACGCCAGTGGTGCCAACGCCTTTAGCAACCCCACCTACCTTGCTACCCCCCTCTCCGGTGCAAATACCATCTCAGCCACTGCCTTCTGAACTGCCACCAATAGCTTCAAATTCGGGCAGTAACCCCCCTCAAGTAAGCTTAGATATCCAACCTCCTCCTGCAACTAGTAACCCTTTTCCCCTGATTGGCGGAGGACAGTACAAGAGTAGTCTGCCTCAGGTTCCTAGGGAGAGTGTTTCATCTACCCCGTCTGATCATAACCAGCCTCAGAAAAGTATAAAAATACCAGCAGCACCACCCCCCTTACCGGAATTACCTAGTCTCCAACAGACTCGTTCCTCCCCTGACCGAGAGGAAGTCGAGATTATCTCTTCACCTTCGCCAGAGTTGGTCAGCTCAAATTCAGATCTCTCTTCTTCGGAAAATCCAGGACAGAACAGCACTCTAGATGATTTGAAGCAATTGCAACCTACGCCAGATAGACCAATTGCCAGGGAAACTACGTCTACCAAGATTCCTCAAATGACAGAGGTTCAAGACTATGTACAGCAGCGCTGGGAGCCTCCCTCGAACTTGACACAAACTTTAGAGTACAGCCTTTTTTTGAATACCGATGGCTCAATTCAAAGAATTATTCCCTTAGGGAATGCAGCGCAAGAATACTTAGGAAGCTTAAAATTACCGTCGGTTGGTCAGCCATTTGTTTCTGAGATGGAAGGAGTTGATAATCCCAAGATTCGCCTTGTCCTTAGCCCTGATGGCAAGATAGATACTTTTTTACAATCAACCAACTGAGGAAAATAAGCATCCAAATCTGTAACTGTCACATGGTTGGGAGGTAGGAAATTACGACTATTAGAGCTTCGACAATAATTCTATGTTCACTTTTGTGTGCGATTTAATCAACTGTCCCTAGTAACCCTAGTTTTCGGGTTGCCCTTAACTATGATGCTAATAACCAGTTAGCCACTTTTAGAAGTGAACATCACCCACTCAAATAATATCCTCAACGACGTTGAGCCATTGAGGATTTCAATAAGTATTTTGTTATGGTTAAGAGCCTATTTTTTCGCCTTCCCTTTGTTGGGCTGTTTTTTGATTCGACGCATCCTTGCGGTGGTACTTACACTAGCAGCAACAGGAAAACCAGCAACCGGAATTACCTGATATTTCCTTTCCTCTTCGCTCTTTTTCAGTTCGGTGTAGTCGAGCCAGTGAATACAATTAACTGGGCAGGTATCTATCGCTTCTTGAATTACCTGTTCTGAGTCTCCATCTTGCCGAAATACCCTTGCTCTACCGTATTCAGGTTCGATATAAAATGTGTTTGTAGCTGTATGGGCACAGTGCTTACAGCCTATACAGGTAATTTCATCAACATAAACACCTTTCTGCCGCAAGACACCTCCCAATTCTGGCTCTAAGCCAGAACGTTCCGATGCATCTCGTAGCATACCTCCGAGTTCCGGCTCTAAACCAGAACGTTCCGGTGTTGGTGAAGAACCAGACATTACGCACTCCAGCGTTGGACAACTAAACGGATTGAACCATCTTTGTTTTCTTGCTGTTCGGCTAGTTGAAAGCCTTGCTTGGCAGTTTCTGTCATCACAGTGTTGTAGGCATAACGCTGCGTTACCTGCCGAAGAAAACCCTCTACTGAGAGAGGCTGTTGCCAGTACTGTAGGTCAGCCACTAGTTCGTATTCCGAGCCATTCCAACTGAAGCCAACGTCATAATTATTTTCTTGTTCAATAAGTACTTCGGCTTTACTGGTTTGACCCCGATAACCTCGCACATCACTAGGTCCGGATTTCCAATTAATGCCCAAGTCTGTTAAAGCTGCTTGCAAAGAGACAAGGTTGCGAATTTGAGTTTTAATGCTGCTAAAGTGTGACATTTTACCTTAAGTGTGTATTGAACAAAAAATTTACCATTCGCTATAAGTTGCCTGAGTCGTCGCTATTGCTGACTGCTCAACTTTCTGGGCGAAATACTCTGAAGTTTGCTCTTGAGAAACTACTCGTCCGAGCTGAGCTTCAATTGCCGCTGTCACCTCTGCACAAGAGTTACCGATAATGCCAGTAACTTTTTCTTGTACTCGACCATCTGGATAAATAACAAATTCTAAGGTTTCCATGCTGGTAGCTAACTGCTGGTTAAATCCTTGAAGACGAGCTGCTGCCTAGATTAGGTAAAAGTTGATTAATTCTTTAGTTAGTTTTGACCAACTAACCCAGAGGGCAGTCATTGAAACAATCGTGATTGTTCGCATCGAAGCGAAGCAAACCTTAACAGAAATTTATATTTGATTAGTATTGTACTCTAATACTCTGTTAAGTTTCTCGTAACTTTTCTCAGTAGTCAAGCTGGATAGTCTTAGCAAAATGGCTTTTTTTACAAAACTATACGTACCGAATTTCCAATCAGACTTCCGTGAAAGGCTGATCCATTGGGTCAATGACCCCAGATAATAAAAGTCTGTATTCATTTCAATTCATTGCCATGAGCGAAAAGCAAGTCACCAGTTCTCGTCACTCCCAAACCACCGGCATTCAGGCAACCGAAGCAATGCGAGTAGGGGTTCTTGGCTTCGGTGGATTAGGTCAAGCTGCCGCCAGAGTTATTGCTCCTAAAAGTGAGATGGTTTTGGTGGCAGCTGCTGACCAGAAGGGCTATGTTTACGACGCTGCCGGATTAAATCCTGATATTTGCATTTCTATCTACCATTCTCAAGGTTCCCTGGGTCATTTAGAAGCTGGCGGCACACTCAGTAATAGCAGCATTCAAGAGTTAATTGAGCAAGCCTCTGTAGATGGATATTTCTTAGCACTGCCGAATTTGCCCAACACCTTTATGGCTTCAGTAGCGCGGCAATTTATTCAAGCTGGCTGGCGGGGGGTTTTAGTAGATGCGATGAAACGTACTAGTGCCGTTGAGCAACTACTAGAACTAAAAGATGAGTTGCTTCAAGCTGGAATTACTTATATGACTGGCTGCGGTGCTACACCTGGTTTGTTAACAGCAGCAGCAGCCTTAGCTGCTCAAAGTTACGCAGAGATTCATAGTGTGAAAATTACCTTTGGCGTGGGAATTGCCAACTGGGAAGCTTATCGGGCGACTATTCGAGAAGATATTGCCCACCTACCTGGCTATGATGTTGAGAGCGCTCGTGCCATGAGTGATGCTGAAGTTAAAGCTTTGCTAGATAAAACTAACGGTATCCTCAGCTTAGAGAATATGGAACATGCCGATGATGTGATGTTGGAACTAGCCGGTATTTGTCCTCGTGATTGTGTCAGTGTTGGCGGTATTGTCGATACCCGTAATGCCAAAAAACCTCTCAGCACAAATGTCCAAGTAACAGGTCGTACCTTTGAAGGAAAGATTTCTACTCACACCTTTACCTTGGGGGACGAAACCAGCATGGCAGCAAATGTCTGCGGCCCTGCCTTTGGCTACCTCAAAGCTGGCATTTCCTTACATAAACGAGGTATTTACGGCCTCTTTACAGCAGCTGAAATTATGCCACAGTTTGTTAAGTAACCCACTTAAACAAGAGCTATCGCGCTCCTATTTGAGTCATGAAACATATGGGTTAGAAAAGGGAAAAGGGTTCGCGTAGCGTTGCCGCAGGCTAAAGGGAACATAAGATTTCACGAATGATTTAGGACTGCTATCTAACTTTGCCCAAGGGCGTACAGATGTGCGCCCTTACTTAGTGTTCAGCCGACAACGATTAATTACTCGTCTTTAGCTTGTTTTAAAAATTAAAAATATTTTGAAATAAATCCATTGCAAATCACACTTTAAAAATTTTATTAATGAGTATTTTTTGCCACATAAATTTGTAAATTAGTTAGTAGAATCACAAAGGAACAACAAGTTTGCTAAAAAAAATTTATGCAAACTTATGCTGCAAAAAAAAGAGAGGGTGAGATTATGACAAGTGAACAAACTGTATTGCGACCAGAACTAGGCGATTTTAGTAGCATTATTTTCCTGAAAGCAATCATCATTGGCGTTGAAGATGCCATTGGTGAAAAAACTGCTGCAATTGCCATGATGTCTGCGGGTCGCCAGCAAGGTAAAAGTTTAGCCCAAGAGCGAAATCTAGCAGATAAAGGTGTATCGATATCTCTCGAACAAGTCCGAGAAATGCTTAATCAGATTTTAGGTAAAGACGGAACTCGTCTGTGCCTGATCGACAAGATAGAAGAAGAAGGAGAACTTTACAAAGTTTATTGCAAAGAAACTTTTTGCTCTGCTGGGGAATTAGAAGGATCATCACGAATGTGTACCTATACTTTAGGTGCTATTCAGGGATTTTTGGAAGTTTTGCTAAATAAGCGTTTGCAAGGAAAACAGACAGAATCTGTATTGCGAGGTAGTAGCTACGATTTACTAGAGTATTCAGTCCTAAATTAAGGATGAAGAAAAGAGGAGAACTCAGTCATTCCGAGGACGGTGAATCCTGGCGAGTTGCGCTGAAGCACTAATCTTAAGGCAAGAATAAGGTTAAACAAACCTCAATTGCCGAAAATTAAACTTATGGAAAAACCTCAGATAAGCGCTCAAACCAATTCTCAATTGGTGTCAGGACAATCTTATCAAGGAACACCTTTTGAACGTACCATTATGCAGCGGTGCTTAGAACTTGCTTGCTGTGCTCTGGGAAGAACAACTCCTAATCCCCTAGTTGGTTCTGTAATTATTAAAGAAGGAGTAATTGTCGGAGAAGGTTTTCATCGAGCTGCAGGTCTTCCCCATGCTGAAATCTTTGCCTTACAAGAAGCAGGAGAAAAAGCAAAGGGAGCAACTATCTATGTCAATCTCGAACCCTGTAATCATCACGGTAAGACACCACCCTGTACAGAAGCTTTAATCAAAGCAGGTGTAGCAAAGGTAGTGGTCGGCATGGTTGACCCCGATCCTCGCGTCTCAGGTAAGGGGATTGAGCGTTTAAGAAAAGCCGGGATTGAAGTTGTAGTAGGTGTAGAAGAAGCTGCTTGTCTTCGTCTCAATGAAGCTTTTATTCATCGTGTACTTTACCAACGTCCTTTGGGGATTTTGAAGTACGCCATGACCTTAGATGGCAAAATTGCTGCGAGTACTGGTCATAGTAAGTGGGTAACAAGCTCAGAAGCCCGAAAATATGTACATCAACTTAGGTCAGCCTGTGATGCTGTAATTATTGGTGGTAATACTGTGCGTCAAGATAACCCCCTTTTAACTAGTCATAATCAGGGTAGCCATAATCCCCTACGGGTAGTGATGAGTCGCAGCCTAGACTTACCAATAGAAGCCAAACTCTGGCAAACAGACGATGCTCCTACCTTAGTCTTGACAGAAACAGGAACCAATCCGGATTTACAGCAGCAGCTAATGAAAAAGGGAGTGGATGTGGTGGAGTTAAGCCCCCTGACACCAGAAAAGATCATGGCATACTTGTATGACCGTCAGCTTTCCAGCGTGTTATGGGAATGTGGCGGGACTTTGGCAGCAAAGGCAATTGCTGATGGTGCAGTACAAAAAGTTCTAGCCTTCATTGCTCCAAAAATTATCGGTGGCGCAATGGCTCCCTCACCAGTAGCAGATTTAGGGTTAGGCAAAATGACTGAGGCTCTGACTTTAGAGCGTCTTAGTTTGTCTCAACTAGGGTCAGACTATCTAATTGAAGGCTATTTGCCTAGAAAAAATTGACGGTTTTGGGGGTCAGATAAGGCAAAAAAGCTGCACAAAACATGCTGGAAGTGAAAATTTTGAGCCTGTTAATCGGCACTGTCGGTTGGCAGGCAGTAGTGGTGAGTGGATGGCTAAACTGGCGACAACTTGTTAGCAGTAAGCACCATCAGGAGGAGGAAGAAATTTTGACCTGTTTTGAATCAAGAGAAGATTCAGCATCGGTACAGCCACAACAAGTTAATGGGAGGTTTAACCCTAAAAATCGTACTAACCAAATTGCTACAGATCCGCAGTTGGTCGGCTGGGAATTCAAGATTGTTAGATCTAGTCGTGACTTATTTCACGACCCAGCTATTTTTCAGAGACTGTGTGAAGAGGAAGCAATCTCTGGCTGGATTCTACTGGAAAAACTCGATGATCGACGGGTAAGATTCAAAAGATTGATTGCTTTGCGTGAAGTAATTGACGCTCAACAGCTTCCCTTAGATCCTTACCGCACCCATTATGGCTCTCATGTTACGCCTTTAACTTGGCTCGGTGCGATCGCTGCATTAATTGCCATAGCTGTACCTTCCTACTTTGGTTATGCCTTGGTATCAACTATGCTTAATAACTCAGAAGGTAGTTCAAACCTCTCTCCTCAAGAGCAAATACCGGCAGATTACCAGCGGATGCGACCACAAGCTTTTCCACCTTCTTCTGAGGAGTGAGCAATGGAGAGTTGAAAATTGAAAATTGTTAATTAGAGGGAACAGGCAACAAGGAACAGGCAACAGTTAAGTTGAAAATTGAAAATTCTTTGTCTCCACCATCTTCCCCATCTCCCTCATCTACCTCATCTCCCCGTCTCCCCGTCTCCCCATCTACCCAAAATCTCTCTAATTTTTGCCTCACAGGTGCGAGAAACGCTATAGCTTTTTTAAACTTAAGTTAATTACTACTTTACCTTCAGGGTATAAATTTCCATCAAAGGTAGTAAAATCAACTTTTTTTTCATGGCACGCCGACTATCAAGACGCTCGTTTTTAGCCTTGACTACTGCTAGTACAGGTGCAGCATTGAGCTATAAATGGCTTAAGCCGACCCTTGCCCAATCACCCTCACCTAATTATCCAGTTAATACAATTCAAACGGGAGAAGTGACTGCCACTAGTGCTCTTATCTGGGCGCGGGGCAATCGTGAGTCTAACATCTTAGTAGATTTTTCTAGTTCTCCCAACTTCCAAGGACTAGTCAATAGTGTAATGAGTTCCAACAAGGTGAGTGCGGCAACCGATTATACTGGCACCTTGGAACTAAGTGGATTGCAGCCAGACACCAACTATTATTACCAAGCGAGCTTCGTTAGTGGACTGCCCAGTTTACAATCAGAGAGGGGACGGCAAGGCTTAGCTGGTAGTTTTCGTACCGCACCCGCGATGGATCAAGAACGTACAGTTCGCTTTGTCTGGGCAGCGGATTTGGCAGGTCAAGGCTGGGGACGCAATCCTAATTTAAAGATTACTGCTTTTGATGGTGAGGTGATTCAGGGAGGATACGTCATCTTCGATGTGATGCGTAAGTTCCGTCCTGATTTTGCTGTATTCTGCGGGGATATGATTTATGCTGATAACCCAATTCCTCCTACTAAACCTATTCCGGAAAGTGTTGGCGGTGGAACTTGGGTTAATGCTCCCGCTAAGGATTTTGTGGCAATTAGTTTAGAGGAGTTTCGAGCTAACTGGAAATACAATTTACAAGACGAAAAACTTCAGCGTTTTCTAGCAGAAACACCTATATACGTAGAGTGGGATGACCATGAAGTTACGAATAACTGGTATCCGGGAGAAATACTAACAGCAGAACCTTATAACGGGGTAGAAGCTGATATTTTAGCTCAAAGGTCTAAGCAAGCATTTTTTGAATACAACCCAATTAGGGGTGAGGAAATTTATCGCAAATTTAGGCAAGGTAAGCATGTAGAACTTTTCTTGCTAGATGAGCGTTCTTTTAGAGGGCCTAATACTCAAAACAGCGAGCCAACCTTAGAAATGTTGGGACAGGATCAGTTAGCATGGCTTAAACA
>JBAUJE010000514.1:0-41843 GCA_049683475.1 Coleofasciculaceae cyanobacterium
TGAACTCACTCTAATAACCGTTGCACCGAAACCACGATATCGGGAAACGCCAGGGGACTAATCTCGCCAGTCGTTAGGGTCAATTCAGAGCGATAGTTCCCATTGATGGGTTCCCGGAAAACTTTGAGCTGTCGATGCTTCAAGTCCACAACCCAATACTCTCGAATAAGAGCTGCTGCGTAAGCTTTGCGCTTAACATCAAGGTCTTTTTTCAGGCTGGTATTCGCGTATTCAATCAACCAAAAAATATTTTCAGGATAGGGATGACGGGTATGGTAGAGGGCGCGGAGGGGTTCTACAATTGCTAAGTCTGGCTCTGGCTCACTCGTACTTTCAGGGAGTGTAATCGGCTTGGCATCGCGCACAACGGCTCGATGGGAGAGCAGTTCTCGCAAGTAGTCAGCTGTGTCGGTACTCTGCTGGGCATGTTCTGGGCCTTCTGGGGGCATTTCAATGATTTCTCCGTTCAATAGCTCAACGTGACGACTTTCGAGAAGACCTACTTCAATCATGCGGTGGTAGTCGTCTAGTGTCCATTTGGCAGTGGTTACAGTCATCACAGTGTCCTCTTGAATTGAGGGATTTCTTCAACAATATCAATTGTGGGGAGGACAGTCGATTGGTGTGGCGACCTGCTTTGTAACGGCGCAAGCGATCGCTCTACTTTGACCCTCTCTCAACTCAATCCCTATTTATAACTACTTTTTTACAGGTAATATGACTAAAGATTATCGCTAGCTGGTGACAGACGATATTGTTCGCGGACACTTCTTAATAACTTGGTCTTTGAACCATTGTTGTCTAATACCTCCGCCACCTCTAGAAGCTCTCCTTCGTGTTTAAGGTTAAGTAACCGACGAATTTCCTTTACTTCATCGCGAGGAACCCCTAGCTTATCTGCCATACGGTTATGAAGTTGCAATTCTGACCCATTAATTTTGCCATCAGGAGTCCTCCGCGAGGGTACTGCAACCAGAACCGCTAGGTTTGGTTGTACGGGGAATCGCGGCCAAAGTCTTGTTGGTCATAGTTTCACATTGTTGAAGGTATAATTTTATTAATCAAAGCAGTGGTCATAATAGACGGCTTTGGAAATTCAGAACCTAGACAACTGAAGACATGGGGTTTTACAGGGAAGTTTCACCTCCTGTAAGTAAAATCTTCAAGGTACGTAGGCGTGTGGTTTTCTCTGCACAAAACACGGTGGGACTCATCGTGTCTGCGCGTGGACGG
This sequence comes from Coleofasciculaceae cyanobacterium, assembly GCA_049683475.1. Classification (GTDB taxonomy): domain Bacteria; phylum Cyanobacteriota; class Cyanobacteriia; order Cyanobacteriales; family Coleofasciculaceae; genus JBAUJE01. The sequence continues at coordinate 1,234 of JBAUJE010000514.1, forward strand.
CTAGGTGGTTACACTCCGGAGGAAGCGCGAAGCTCAAAGAGTAATCTTGGGAAGCCCCTTCTATACCGAAAGGTTAGGAGGGGAGAACGTCACCAGCAATAGCAATCTCCCAAGCTGCGGATAACATGAGGCGATGTTTCAATCGCTCTTTATCACTTTGACGACAAATTTTTTCGCGATGTTTATCATCGAAAAGAATACTTGTTTGTATAATTTCATCGAATGTTTTGCGTTTTTTTATAGCTTGATAAACCGGCTCCCTCTCTTCCTTTCTAATACCGGAGGTAGTCATCAACCTATCTACTGCATCTTTCTCCTGGTCAGCTAGTTCACCGTCTATCCAAGCCATTGGTAAAGCAGCAATAAGAATCTCTGATAAAAACTTACTCATCTCGGCAGCTTGTTCTTTACTATTCCAATCCGTCAAACTATTGTAAATCCGTAAAGTTGCCAGTACTCCCAGTCCCACAGGAGCAAAAAGCGTTAGTAATGAGTAGGCTGATGCACCTACAACTATGCCTGTTGATACTCCAAAAAAGCTTTGGATACTTGTCCAAAGACCAGCTTGTACAAATACTGATGAAGCAACTGTTGAAGTTCCAACACCAGCTAACGTTCCTACAGTTGCACCTGTACCAAAAGAGAGTGCATCTTTTATCCAAGGATAGTTTTCATTTTGACTTAATAAACTTGCATTTAGATCTTGATAATCCGCAAAAAAGTCAATATAAAAGTTATTGATTAATAACTGACAGTTGTTGCCAAAGGCGATCGCCAAACCGTATTTCGTACTGCATTACCTGCCAACCACTAGTTTGGAGATTGAGAAGCGCGATAGCGAAGCGCTGCTGCTTTGAGCAGATCGCACTCTCTCTCCTATAAATCTGATTCATAATAGCTATAAGCAGCCAAATCACCATGCCAGTTGAGGTTAACAGTAGTGTCAGTCAGTTCCCAAGAGATTGAAGTCAAGTTCACGATCGCGATTCCTGAAATTGATGAAGTTCAAAGGTTAGAAGCTGAGTGCAAAGCACGGGAAGCCTTTATCATGGAATTGCTCAGACAGGGAAACATCAGCGCCGGACGAGCAGCAGAACTATTGGGTATCGATCGCTGGCAATTATCCGATCTCATGGGACTTTATCGAATCTCGCCCTTTGCACCCCAAACTCCAGAAGAACTAGAACGCGAAGTTGCTGAAACTGCCCGTATGCTGGAGCAATCTTCGCAGTGATCATCGTCTCAGACACAACACCCTTGAGTGAACTGGCAAAAGTGGGACAAGTTGCTCTTTTACAGGATGTCTTTGGACAAGTTATTATTCCCAAGGAAGTCTATGATGAGTTAATCAGAGGCAATCATCCAGCCATAGCTCCCCTACAGACTGTTGATTGGATTGAGGTGCAAACAGTAAGCGACTCCCAGAAAGTATCAACGCTGAGAACAAAGACTCAACTTGGCTTAGGTGAGTGTGGAGCTATTATCCTTTAAAATGCCCTCACCTCAAGAAGCACACATAACTTTTCGCATTTTCCGTAAATTCTCTGGTAACTCCAGGTGCATTGCCTGTTGAATAAAAACTGCTGGTATGGGAATGTCAGGAGTTGCTTGCACAGAGTAGGTGAGCAAAGTCCCATCACCGTAATCTTGTAATCTCAGGTCTGCCGTAAAATCATGAAAAGAGCCTTTTTCTAACCGGAACTGAATCTGCTGTCCCATCACTTCAAAGACGTGTAGGTAAATCTCGACTTGAGCCGTGAGAAACAAAAAAGCTTTTTTAGCAACCTGATATAGACGTTTCGCCTCACCTCTAGACAAAACTTCACTTTTAGTAACATCAGGGAAATATTGCACCCAACGGGGATAATCGCTTAGCTGCTGCCAAACTTGGGAACGTGTTAGGGGTAAGTAGATATGTGCAGTAACAGCGCCACCACAAATTGAGTGCGATCGCGTTTTAACCAAAATCTCCCCTTGCAAAAGTGCTTTCTGCTGACTCCCAGCTAGGTTTAAAACTGAATTATCCAAGTCTGAAAAAGAAAATGTAGTCATAATAGCTTCGCAACTCCTCAACCTATCTGAACGCGCTTCAACTTGGGCATCTTCACTTTTGATTACAATAGCTCCTCCAGTTTCTTAACTTTATATAAAAAAATTAAATAATTAATAAATTTTCTGTAAAGACCACAACAATTTACCTTGACGTTACTGAATAGCATATTCAGAATTGGCTAGCTCATTTTATTGGCAACAGCAAGTGCTTCTAGTAAGACTATTCTTGGCGCTGATTTAAGTTTAGCCAAAGAAAATCGTGGTAATAACCCCCTAGCCCAGGTTAACCTCTTAGTTTGCAAACTTCAATTGTTTAGCTTTAGTAATAAGTGGTTCTATGGGTGAGTCGCGAGACTAGTATGATTGTTACAAAATAAACTTTAAAGTATGTCCTCAAAGGCTGAGCTTAAACGGGACATCTACTACTGTTGTGAGCAAGCCATATCAATTTATCGGCTATTGGGGCATCGGTTCTCAGGAAAAACAAGAGGTTGTCTTAGCAAAAGTACTCAACGCCGTGGCAAGTTGGGAGCAGCCTCAGCAATTTCGCTGGTCAACGAAAAAAGCCTGCCTGGAGGATAATCTGATTTGGGGTATTAGCTACATTAGCAGCGAGGGAAAGCCTGGAACTGAAATAAGCCAAGAAGGTGTCATTGCTTCCATTTCTGCTGCTGGACTCCCTAATATTCCAGATGCTTGGGTAAGATTAAAAGACCATCGCTTAATTTTAGGAAGGGAACCTTTTGGGCATGTCCCCCTCTACTGGACTCAACTGGGACAATTTATTTGGTTTGCTTCCCGCCTACAGCTGTTATTAATACTGATTAAAAAGCCTCAAGTTAGTATTCCTGGTTTATATGGCTACAGCTGTTTTTCCTATGTTCCCACTCCCCTCACATCTATAGAAAATATCTTCAGCATTCGAGCAGGAAACGAGGAGGTTTGGCAACTTTCTACTGAGAGTATGAGCATAAATCATACCTCATACCAACTTCACGAATGGCAATCAACAGAACCCTTAATTAAAGATGAGGGAACAGCAGTAACACAACTACAAACTTTACTTAAAGATGCCATCCATTGGCAACTGGAGAATTTGCCCTCTGAACCCGTAGGAGTGTTTCTCTCCGGTGGTTTGGACTCCTCGACAGTGGCAGCACTGTTAGTGCAAGCTGGGGTTAAAGTACGAGCATATACTCTAAATTTTGGCTCAGCAGGTATCCCCGAATCACCCTATGCTCAACAGGTAGCTAATTTTTTGGATATTCCTTTAGTAAAAGTTGAGGTGACACCTAGCCGCATTAAGTCTGCCCTTAAGGCGACAGCAGTGGCTTTAGACTTGCCCTTTGGCGATAGTGTGACGGTACCTTTATACTTACTTTACCAAACTGCTTCCCAAGAAACTGCTGTGATTTTCAATGGTGAAGGTGGTGACCAATTATTCGCTGGTTGGACGAATAAACCTCTAATTGCTGCTAGTGTCTATAATACAGAGCATCCTACTGGTTTAGAAGATTTTACTGAGCAATATCTGCGAACCTTTCACCGATTATACGGCTATGAAGCACGGGTGTTTCAGTCAGAAGTATATAGGCAAGTACAAACCCTCAAACCTCAAGCTTGTCTGCAACATGCCATAGATCCTGCTTGTTCAGTGGGCTTACTCAACAGATTACGCCGTGCTACTTTAATGCTCAAAGGTGCTCAAAATATTCATCCTAGAGCAACAAATTTAGCTTTAGCTCAAGGACTAGTGGTGCGATCGCCTTTTTGTGATTTACCTTTAGCCGAATGGACATTCCAACTGTCTGGAGAGCTTTTACTGCGTGGTTCCTGTGAAAAATATATCCTCAAAAGAGCTGTAGAGTCCTGGTTACCTTCAGAAGTTGTCTGGCGGAAAAAGCGTGGTATGGGAGTTCCTATTACTCAATGGTGCTTAACTGAGTTGTGGCCAGAGGTAGGACATTGGTTAAACCCAGGGGTACTAAACTCAGAAGGAGTCTGGCTTCCTGACTTAGCCAAGAGGGTTATCCTGGGACAACTAGGAGGACAAATTCGAGGTAGAAGAGTTGGAGAAATTCTCTGGCTACTAATTATGTGGCAGGCTTGGCGCAGCCAAGTGTTAGGAGAAGTACCTCAAGGACGTTCAGTTATTAATTCTTTTTGGCTACCCTACGGGTGGTGGAAAAAGTTATCAGATTGGCAGGTTAAAGGATGGTAAAGCATTTAAATGCGTACTAGCTTAGAAACACCTTTTTCTCTAGAACTGGCTAAGGATTTATTAGCCAGTTATGGTTCTCCTTTATATGTTTACCAAAGCAATTATTTACAGCGAACAATTAGCCAGATTACCAAAGCTATCACTTATCCTCATACTAAGTTTCATTTTGCCAGTGTAACTAATGGTAATATCGCTTTGCTGCAAATATTTCAAAAAAGTGGTTGGGGACTCCATGCCAATACACCAGGGGATATTTATTTAGGCTTAAAAGCTGGATTCTTACCTGAGCAAATTGTTTATAGCGGCAGTAATCTTAATTATGCAGAAATAGCAGAGATTCTCAGCTGGGGAATTGCTACTCTAAATTTAGATAGTCTAGATCAACTAGATTTATGTTGTCAGATTTATCAATCCCTAGAACCGCAGACCCTAGCACCACAATTAGGACTGCGTTTGAATTTACCTCACATCAATGGAGAAAGTCGTATTGGTGTGCGGCAAGAGGAATTTGCTGATGCGATAAAAATTGCGGAAACTGCTAATTTAAAACTGAGTGGCTTACATTTTTATCGGGGTACTGGCACCAATGCTACGAAGGCTTTTACCCAAGTTATTCATACTTTGCTAGAGGTTGGTAAGCTGTTGCCAGATTGGAAATATCTTGATTTTGGCGGTGGCTTTGGCTATCCCTATCATTCTGATGGTGTGGCTTTTGACTGGCAAGTTTTTGGTGCTGAACTAAGCAGTAATTTGCTAAGTATTGACAGAGAAATTGAACTAATTATCGAACCAGGGAGAGCCGCAATTGCCGGTAGTGCGGTTTTGTTAACAAAAGTGGTTGCCGTGAAATGGCAAGAAGGTAAGCAAATTGTTGGTGTTGATACTACGGTGGCTAATTTATCAGTTCCTTCAGTACATGGGGGCTATCGAGAAATTACTGGTTGGAAAGAAAAAGACAGTGAATTGTATCTAACTGATGTCTGCGGTAACACTACTTATTCCCGTGATTATTTAGGTAGAAATTGCCAATTACCAGCTTTACAAAGAGGAGATATTCTCGCCATTTTAGATGTGGGTGCCTATGGCTACGCAATGTCTTCCCATTTCTTACACCGCCCTCGTCCCGCTGAGGTTTTACTAGAAGATAGCCAGCATCAATTAATTCGCCAGCGAGAAGATTACAGCATTTTGCTAGAAAATCAGATTTTTTAAGCTAATACCTATTTAACTCATCACCCCATCAATCCCGATTCCGTCGCATCACTTTACCGACAGTAACATTCAGTTGAGCACCAATTAACATAACTAAAGAACTGAGATAAAACCACAACATTAAAATAACAAAAGTACCGATAGTGCCATAAGTCAAATTATATTTACCAAAATTAGCAACGTATAGTCGGAACAAACTAGAAAGCAAAGCCCACATAATGGCAGCCACAATTGCTCCTGGTACTAGTGGTGTTCCTCTTTGCCTGCGTGTTGGGCCAAAGCGATAGACAAAGGCGAAGGCAGTTGAGACAATACATAAAGTCATCGGCCACTTAAGATATTTCCAAACTTCCAGTAGTTTTGACCGAAGTAGGCAGTCTTGTACTGGTGCTGGCGGATTGAGCAGACAACTTAAAATTTTATCTGGTGGGCAATCAGGAACAGTCTCTAAAAAGCAACTGTTAATAGCTAAAATCTCGACAATTTGGTTACTAACTAAAACTAGGGCAGAGGCAATAATAAGTAAGCCAAGAGTGCCAATGGCTAACCCTAGAGAAACTAGTTTTGCTTTCCAATAAGGTCGAGATTTCTTGCGAGGAACTCGATGAATTTGATCGAGGGCCGCCATTGCTGCACCAATCACTCCTGAAAATGTCCAAAGAGAGAAAATAAAACTGAGAGACAATAACTCTCCGTTGCGACTACTAATAATTTGTCGGATTAAGCTACCAATTGTTGTTTGCACTTGTTGCGGTGCTATTTCCCCAACGATGCGGGCCATATCATAAAGGGTAGATTGTAGAGAGCCAAAAACGCTAATGGCTGCCAGAATAGCTAATAGTCCTGGAAATAGGGATAATGTAGCGTTGTAAGCCATTTCTGCTGACAAACCAGCTAACCTCTGTTCGGTAGCACGATCAAATACTTCTTTGAGAGTTTTCCAGTTAAGATATCGGAAGAAAGTGACGAAACGGACAACTCGCTTGAGGATATCTCTGACGACGAATAAAATTGCCTGAGAGAAAATTCTCCAAAATTTGCGAATTACTTTGCTAGCCAAAACTAGCAACCATCTAATCTTAGAGTGGTGCCAAAACTGCCGTATTCTTGCCAAATTAAGATGTTGCAAAATATGAAACAAGCCGGCAAGTAGCATTTTTTATTGGGGGGTTTGGGATATTGGATTTATCCCGACTTTGACATATAACTACTTTACTCGACGACTTAAGGCTTGTCCTCACTTACTGGTCTTAGGAAGTGATGTGTGGGGTGTGGGTGTTTTCATCCCTGCTGAGGGGAAGTAGTTACTACCCCCGTCTCCCCGTCTCTCAATTTTCCATTCACAACCTAAACTCGTCAAACTTTACCACTTCCGAATCCGGCTGGCGTGTATCAAAGCGGTAGCTGCTGATAGTACCATTAGCAGTATCTAAAATACTAAAGACGGTAATATCATTACTCGCTACATAAGGCAGAGGTTGATTATCTTCTCCCATAAGTGGTGCAATAGTTGGCATCACTGGCTCTAACCGATTGGGGTCACCTGTGGCAGCATAGTATTCTAACTGGTAATCATCACTCGTTGGTACAGGACGCTTTTTCTCACCAATGTAAGCACCGTAACTGTTACCTACGTTGGAAGTTTCTAGGTAGTTGGTTCCACTAGAACTAATAAAGCGGTTCCATAAATGGGAGTGGCCATAAAAGACTAGTTGCACACCTGCTTCCTCTAAAAGTGGCACAACATCTCGAATAATATAATCATCTTTTCTGGGGTATTCATAACGTACTGCTTTTATATTTCCCTCTGTATTTCTTTCAATTATCTGTACAGGGTCAGTGTAGGCGGGAACAATGTTATCACCTAGAGAATGGGGCGGATGGTGAAACATAACGATTTTATACTTTGCCTGCTGAAACTCTGGACTATTAAGTTCTGCCTGAAGCCAATTATACTGAGTGCTACCCTTCGCTATTGGTTCAAAAATATGTTGTCCATATCCCCATCTTTCCGGGTTATTTAAATCTGCCTCCCGTTCTCGATATCGACCTTTAATATCTGCTTCTAAACTTGGTCTTCTCCAGATAGTCGTGACATAAAGTACGACTAGACGAATTTCTCCAAAAGTTTCTGCGTAATATTTTTCTGCACCAGCTTTACTCTGGGGTAGGGTAAAAATCTCTTGGTATGTGTCAATATTAAAGGTATTATCTTTCAACCAAGCATCCTGCACTTTTGGCTGATTCTCAGGATTTAATTGCTGGGCTTTTTCTTGATAAATCTTTTCAGCGGCGGCGCGAGGATAAGGGTCACTAAATTGTTCGCCTAAGCTAGTGAGCATATTAAAGCGTCCCATCACCTCATGGTTACCAATTGCGGTATAAAGGGGAGCATGTTGAATCAACTCACCGCCAGTGTAGGTTGTTTTCTGACTATTATGCTCTAGTTCGTAGTTGGCATTACCCTGAAGACCGGGGAAGAAGGCACCACCTTTATTGTCATCAAACCACTCTGAGGCGCGATCTGGAACATTAACTAAGTCCCCAGCTAAAAAAACAGCATCTACTTGACCTATCGTTTCAGTGACTTTTTGCAAATTTGCAGCGGTCATTGGTTTAAGTTGATGATCGGATGTCAGCAGAATTTTTAGGGGTGTTTGTTTCTGGGGTTTAGCTGCAAGGGTAAATTGGTTACTGCTTACCTCTTGTCCATCTTCTCTGACACTAGTTACTTGATAGGGTAGGCGATCGCCTTGAGTTAATTCAGTAACTTCTGCTTCATGCCGCCAAATATCTCTGATGCTGGGTTGTTGGTAAACTTGAGAGTCTTCTCTTTGTTCTCCTACTCTCGATTTTTGGTCTTCGCGAGTACGACTCAGTTTAATGGTCTTAGCAGTAGCACTACGACCAAGTCCCTCTCCGTAGGTTACCCTATGACGAGTTCCCTCAAACTCAGTAAACCAAACTACTCTTACTGAATTCTTGGTTGGTAGTTGCAAAAATGGGTCGGTTAGTAGCTGGGGTGCGGATGTCATGATTGGTTGTCTCGGTTGCCTACTTTTTTGTTCGAGAAATAAGCCAAGGGCAATAATGAGCAAAAACCCAGCCACTATGAGGAGAAAGCGATGGGTAGGAAGCTTGACCATGGCTTGTCTTAGTAAAAAAAAAGGTGGTCAGTCGCACTATAGCAGCTAGCTGAGTTGTCGTCACGTCTTTGGGAGAGGTAAGCTCTCAAGCATTTAATTTGACTATTAGGAAGTTGGGGAGACGGGGAGATAGTTTGATCGACATCGGTTAAAGTAAAAACATCTTGACACCTGCCTTAAGACTAGCCATGTCTAAAATTTCTTGTCGCCAGTTCTTCTACTTCACAGGTTCTGCCTTAGCCGCTTTAGGCTTGAGCCAATTTAATTTACCACAACAGGCAAACCGCTACGGCAAGGTTTTAGCTAAAAGTACCTCGCGCAAACTTGCCTTACTTGTAGGTATTAATAATTCAAGCCGAAAGGGAGGCTAAAAGGGGAGGTTCAAAAATTGTTCATTGTCAATTTTTGAACCTCCCCTTGCTTAATCCGGAAAGTGACAGAAGAGGGATAACAGAGTACTAGCTACCAAAGGTAGCGTAGCCAAAGGTAGCATTAAATTGACGGCACCAGATTACCACAGAATTAAAGCCAGTTATATCAACATCAGCAGGAATAGCATAGCGTTGAGTACCACTTACCTGCTTGAGTCTGCCAAGACTTAGATAATTTTCTGCCTGGTAAGATTCTGGTACGGCTTGGCTGTGCAGGAGGACAAATAAATCTGGGCCATTGTCTGTTTGAAATTCCTCGTCAAATTCTAGATAACGTTGTCCGTTTTCTGTCACCACACGCGCCATACCTAGGGTAGGATGTTCTGCTGCCACAAAGTTGCCTGATGGCATAGTAGCTTCAGCTAAGACTGGGGTAGCTGGATTTGTAGAAGCAGGACGAGCAAAAGCTTGATTAACTAAAGTACCTCCAACTAAGCTTGCAGTTAACACAGTAATAGTCCCCAGAGTTGCTAAGTAATTCAGTTTCATAGTTGTTTGTCCTCAAAACTCTCATCTGTTGACCATTATTGAACCACTTAGCTTCAATGGCATGAGTTTGAGTTAAGAAGCTGATGGTAAATTTCTCACATCTCTTTCAGGTAATTCTCAGAAAATGCCAGGAAAGTATTTCTCAGGTATTTCTCACTTTATACTCAGGCGAAAAGATTTTAGCTGAGTTACACATATAGATAAGGAATCAAGCTGGGTGAGCAATTGCAAGTCATGATTACTTTCAAGTCTGAGGAAAAAAGTCTCAATGGTCCTAAAAGCAAAAAAGATAGACGACGTAAGTCAATAAAATTATTGCTAACTGGTGTTTTAACTCTTTCTAGCCTGATTATCGTGACATGGCTTGTCAGTACTGTTTCCTTTGAGCAGATTTTGAACCAACTACACTTCTGGCAAAATATTTTTTCTTCCTGGTTGGCACTACTAGAGGGAAAAGAGCCGTATTTTCTCGCACCTACCCTAGTTTTCTTATTACTTACCTTTATTGTCACAAAAATTTCTCCTTGGCCTCAAACTTGGTCACGAGTGGTGATTGTTTCAATTCTGCTAGCATTAACTATTCGCTACTTTTTCTGGCGTTCTCTATATACGGTTAATTTAAGCAGTTATCTTGATGCTGCATTTAGCCTGGGTCTACTTGCCTTAGATATCCTCTTCATTTCAAGCAATGGCTTTCAACTATATCTGAACCTGAAAATAAAGCACAGGCATCGGGAGGCAGACCAAATGTCAGCAGCTGTTCTTAATGGTAGCTATACCCCTTCTGTAAATATTTTTATACCAACTTATAATGAACCTGCTCCTATCCTTAGACGTGCCATTATAGGTTGCCAAGCCTTAGACTACCAAGATAAAAAAGTATATCTTTTGGATGATACACGACGCCCTGAAATAAGGTGTCTGGCAGAAGAACTAGGTTGTGAATATATAACTAGACCCAATAATCATCATGCTAAGGCAGGAAATATCAATCATGCACTGGGAAAAAGCGCTGGTGAATTAATTGCTGTCTTTGATGCCGATTTTGTTCCTAGCAAAAACTTCCTGACTCGGACTATCGGTTTTTTCCAAAATAAACAAATAGCTTTAGTTCAAACTCATCAAAGCTTTTACAATACCGATCCAGTATCTAATAATTTAGGTTTGGCTAATCTAATTCCCCCAGAAGTTGAGGTTTTTTCCCGTTACTATCAACTGTTACGGGATGGAACAGAGACTGCTTTATGTTACGGTAGTTCTTTTGTTGCAAGAAGAACTAGTCTTGAAGAAATTGGTGGCTTTGTGGTTGACTCAATCAGCGAAGATTACCATACAGGAATTAAATTATCTTCTCAAGGTTACAAGGTAATTTATTTAGGTGAAAGTTTAAGCGCAGGCATGGCAGCTGAAAATATGGCAGGTCATGTTATTCAACGTATGCGGTGGGCCCGTGGTAGTCTCCAGACATTTTTTATTAAGGCTAATCCCTTAACTGTTCCCAAACTAGGACTTGTACAGCGACTAGCTCATTTAGAAGGATTAATGCAGTGGTTCTACAGTGTGTTTCATGTTTTGCTACTGCTGATGCCTTTATCTTATTTATTTTTGGGGGTAGTCCCCATAATTACTACTCCTGTAGAAGTTATCTACTTTTTTCTTCCTTATTATTTAGTGCAGTTAATGGCATTTCGCTGGTTGAATTACCGTTCTCGTTCAGCTGTTATGTCAGGGGTTTATTCTATAGTATTAGCTTTTCCTTTAGCAATAACTGTCATGCAAACTATGCTGAAGCCTTTTAATAAGGGTTTTCAAGTTACACCTAAAGGTATTAAAAATAATCGTTTTTATTTCAACTGGCAATTAGCTTTACCTTTAATTATCTTGTTATTAGGTGTGTTGTTGGGTTTAGGTCGAGAAATAAGCTTGGTTGTAAATGGGTTAGGTAAAGATATTAGTTGGGATATTAGTCAAATGAATGCGGGTATAGTCTTAAGTTTTATTTGGACTTTTTACGATATTTTCTTGATTGCCATTTCCTTGTTAGTGCTAGTTGACGCACCAAGACAAGATTTATATGAATCCTTTGATCTACAACGAGTAGTACGTATTCAAGTCAATAGTCAAATACATAATAAATCGAGAATTGAACTGTGGGGAATGACGCAAAGTATTTCAGAAGTGGGTGCTGAAGTTACTTTAAACAAAGGAGAACTTACTCATTTGGGTTTAGAAAACACAGTATCAGTTGTGTTGGAAATACCGGAAGAAGAAATTACTTTATTGGGTAAAATTATCAATGCTAGCTTTAATAGTGAGTTACCTATCGTTCAGATCAAGTTTGAACAAGTACCTCTTCCCCAACAAAGACGTTTAGTTGAAATGCTGTACTGTCGTCCTGGACGGTGGAAGCGCCAAGATTCACCAGGAGAGTTGCAATCTATGTGGTTATTATTAAAAGTATTGTTTAGACCAAAAGTAATATTTGAGAGAAAGCATAAGACTGAGGCGATCGCAGTTTCTCAAGTTTAGTCATTCCTATTGGGCTTATTAACAGCTACTCCATGCGATCGCTGACACATCGAACAGTGACAACTATATACCTTGCCAGAGATAAGCTCGACTTCAAACTGAACTTCACCACAAAGACAACTTCCCTTTACCATAATTTCTAACTCTTCCTTACTTGTTACAGAGTCTTTATTAATAAAATTAATATTAGTAGATGCACCTCAAACAAGCATCTTAAAACAGAGATAATTCCCCCTCTATAACTGAGAAGACGCTGCTTTTTCCTTAAGGAGACGCTCAACAGTATCTATTAACTCTTGAAGACCTCCAAATTTAGAGATATAAGCATCGGCTCCTTGTTTGTTTGCCCAGTAGAGGTCACATTTTTCATCCTTATTAGAATATATCAGTACAATGGGTACTTTCCCTTCTTCACGGGATTTCAAGCGACGACAAACTTCATAACCGTTCATCCGAGGTAGAACAATATCTAAAATTACCAGTTTTGGTTCATGACTATCAACCATTTCTAGTGCTTCTACACCATCACAGGCAAAGATAACATCTAGACCCGCCGTTGCCAGGATTTTGGCAATAATCTGCTGTTGTTTAAGGTCGTCTTCTACTACCAATACCGTACTCATAAATTCCTATCTTTAACTACTATTCAACTACCTTCTTCCCTTTAACTACAGTGCCAACGGGTAGAATTTCCAATTTTTAGCTGAGTTTTTTTTCAGTAAAAATTAGGGGCGCAAAGAAGCACCATCAACTGGCATAAGCTTCTCAACACCCCTTAAAGAACTAATTATAATGCTCTAGTTCAAAGCAATTTAGCGCTGCATATGTTCTTCTAACATCTGCTTTGCCCGTGGTTTGTAAATCAGATAGAACAACGCTTCAATGTAGCGTAGTAGATCTTCCCGGTCTTCTTTAGAAGTGTAGTTCCAGAAACCGTAAATCCGTGCCATGGATAATAAGCGAGTTGTGTGAATTTTCCAAGTGTAGGTAGTATAAACCCTCTCCATACCACGATTAGAAATCTCTTCCCAAGTGTGGTAATTTTTGTCGCACCTGGAAACAAAATCTACAATCTTCTGGGCCATCTCTTCGTGGTTGGTGGGGTTAATTAAGAAACCATTCACCTTATCGTGAATAATTTCTAATGGTCCACCGAACTGAGTACCAAAGGTAGGTAAACCAGAAATCATTGCTTCTAAGATAGTCAAACCAAATGCTTCAAACAAAGCTGGCTGAACAAAGATGCCATGATTATCGGCAATTACCCGATAGATTTCACCGGAGTCAGCTTTGCTGAGGCGTACACCCAACCAGCGAATTTTGCCATGGAGATTATACTCGTCAATAGCGCGGTAGAGCTTGACGATTTCATCTTTCTCCTCGTTGTCGTTTGATTCTTCAACTCGCAACTTACCGGCAACTAAAATCAGGTTACAACGCTCTTGCAATTCCTCACTCTTGCCAAAGCATTCTGCTAAACCCGTCAAGTTTTTAATTCTGTCAAGACGGGCCATGGAAAACAGAGGACGCTTTCTGGGGTCGTCGAGATAACCGTAAACTTGGCTAGGGTCTTCTTTAGTAAAGAGTAATTCTTCCAGCCTTTCCCTGGCACCTTCGATCCTATCTTGGCTGCGGTTGTAAGGGAAGTAGACATTCTCGTTCACCCCCGGCGCTACCACATTGAACTTAGGCGAGAATAGCTCAATGCCGTTGACGACATGATACAAGTCCGGCATCGTGAAGTTTTGGTAAGACTCGTACTGACCCACACTATCTGACTTACCGACAATCTCTTGATAAGTACTACTGACAATGACATTTGTTGCATTCATAGCAATCAAATCAGCAGTAAACTGTAACGAGAAGTGGTATTGGTTCTCTAGTTCTTGCCAGTAGAGGTTACTAAATAGATATTTTGACTTCTCCAGAGCGTGGGCAACAATACACTGGGTCACGCCTAAGCGTCGTGCCAAGAGAAACGCCACCAAATTACCATCGGAATAGTTACCAACAATAAAGTCGGGTACTCCTTGGAATTCTGCTAGCAGTTCTTTTTCGGCATCAATGGCGTAGGTTTCTAAATAAGGCCAAATCTCAAAGCGGGAAATCCAGTTTTGGGTTAGCTTGGGATTGAACTCCCGGAAAGGCACCCGCAAAATCCAGCCATTATCTGTGCCATGAACTTTCTCTAAACGTTCGTTACAACGGGTACCATCGTTGTTAGGAATGAGGCGGCTGAGGATAATCACCTTGGGTTGAAATTCAGGACCTTCTAACCCTGCTAGTCGGATGTCCTCTTGTAGCTGCTTTTCGAGACTACGTGCTTGGTCAAGGACGTAGACGACCTGACCACCCGTATCAGGACGACCTAAGACCCCTTCTTGTCCAAACCAACCGTGAATCGAAACTAGCACAATCCGAAAGATCATCGGAATGCGGGAGAGAAATTGTTCTAGTACGTTATTCTCAGGAGAGTCAATTAGTTCATCGAGCATCTCTAAGGTTTCCCGCACCCGAGAGGCGGTGTTGCCCCAGCCTGGCTCAAAGCCCATTTCTTGCAGCTTATAACGAAATTCATTATAAGGCTCATGAGCAGGGCGATCGCTCACGAAGCTTAAAGCCACTTTGACTTGGTCAGAAAGTTGCTGTTGATTTTTTATTCTGCCATTAATGAGCAGCTGAGTCCCTCTTAACTGGTGGAGGCTGAGAAAACTGTATAAAGATTCCAACCATTGTCGAGGATCTTGAAACAATTTACTCGAGAGAAAGCGGTTCAGGTAACTAACACCTTTACCAATGTTTTTAGGGTCACGAATAGTCGGGCTGTAGTCGTAGAATGGCTTAAAATCTAGTTCTAAGACATCCCCTTCATTGGGGTGATAGTGATTTACGAAACGATCTCTTAGATCTAGAAGTTCTTGCACCGTCACCGGCTCTATTTTTAAGTCCTCTAAAATACGGAAGACTTCTTGAGAGGCAATCTTTTGTCGGATAACCAGATAAACCTCTTGATTTTCAAGAATAATTTCTTGAGTGTAATAAATCAGCTTTCCGAGAAAGGAGGAATCGGAGTAATATTCTGATTTTTTGTGACTGGTGCAGTATTCAGAAAAGGCAGAGAGTATTTCGTTGCGCAGCAGATACTTATGTTCCGAAGTACGTAATTGGCTAATGAACTGGCGCAATTCGCTTTTTTCATCACTATCAAGAACTTGCTGGAGCAGGTTGATCATTGCAACTTACCAAAAGTTAAACTAAACGATGTTTACAATAGATCGACAAACATCAGATTACAACTTTCTAGTAGGAATACTTAATTACTTCAACTAGAAAAGCATGGACAAAGGTAAGCTAGATCACAGTTGGTAAAGTCGCCCATATTTTTGCTTGATATAACCGATGAAAGGCTCAATACGTAAATCTTCACCAGTGACACGCCTTATCAATTCCGCTGCTGTGTATTTGCAACCATGTTGATAGATTTTGTCTTTCAACCAATTATGCAGTGTACTGAACTTTCCTTGCTCTATCTTTGTAATTATTTCTTGATGATCTGCCAAAGCTGCTTCAAAAAACTGAGCACTCATCAAATTGCCCAAGGTATAGCATTGGAACATACCCCCAATCTGACCGCTGTACCAGTGAACATCCTGCAAAACGCCCTCGCTATCATTCTTTGGCACAATACCTAAATCAGAACGGTAGCGTTCGTTCCAGGCCTCTGGCAGGTCACGGATTTCTAGACTGCCTTCAAGCAGCTGTAGTTCTAGGTCAAAGCGGATCATGACGTGGAGGTTATAAGTCACCTCATCAGCATCAGTACGGATCAAGGTACGTCCTACTTTATTAATTGCCCGGTAGAAGGTATTAAGGGGGACATCCTTAAGCTGTTTGGGGAAGAAGGCAACGATTTGAGGATAGAAGTATTGCCAAAAACCCAAAGAGCGACCTACCATATTTTCCCAGAGTCTTGACTGACTCTCATGGACCCCGGCCGAGGTGCCACCCCCAAGGGGTGTGCATTCAAACTCAGGATTAATACCCTGTTCGTACAGACCATGACCCATTTCATGAATGCTGCTAAACAGTGCCTGATCTAAGGAATTTTCGTAAACGCGGGTAGTAATGCGCACATCACCCGTAGAGAAGTTAATCATAAAAGGATGATGGGTTTGGTCTTGACGTCCCCGAGAGAAGTCATAACCTAGCTGTTTAATTAACTTGACAGTTAAATCAAGTTGCTCAGCTTCCGGATAATATTTGTGTAAGCAACTGTCATCAGGAGCTTTTTGAGCAGTAATTGTTTCGACAATTGGCACTAGTTGCCGCCGCAATTCGGCGAAAAGCGATCGCAAAAACGTGGTTTTCATGCCGTAGTCGGCAAAGTCAATTAAGGGGTCTGCGATATGCTCATAACCGGGGAAAAAGTTTGCCAGTTGACGGCTCATCTCCAAGGTTTTTTCTAAGTACGGCTGTACTAGGGAGAAGTTATTAGCTGGTCGTGCCTTTGCCCAAACCTCGTAGGATTCTGTGCGATGCCTGGAGAATTCTGCCATAAATTCTGCTGGTACGCACACCGCTCTTTCGTACTTTGTTTGAGTAACACGGATCAGACTAGCTTCGTCAGAGTCGTAGGGTAGACTTTCTGCTATGGGTCGCAAGTCTTCTAGCAATTGACCAATGGCTGGGTCAGTAAACTTGCTGTGGGAAATTTCTTGTAGAGTGGCTAGCTGACGACCTCGTGCCTGAGCACCACCAGGAGGCATATAAGTTGCCTGATCCCAGTATAAAAGAGATGCCGCTGCTTCAATGTCGTTAATCTCTCTCAGATGAGTTTTGAGCTGTACAAGTTTAGGTTCGATTTTCTCGGTAGTCTGCATGGTCGGGTATTGAGGCTAAAATATTAGTTTTCTTCTGGTTTGACATATCTGGGAAAGTAGTAAATGTACACCTGACGATCCAAAAAGAAAATACTTCCCATACTCGAATCACTGGCAGCTAGGCTAAAAACAGAAATTTCACCACTGATTGACTTAAGGTTTTAACTGCCCTGATGTCTAGTAGGAAGATTGCTAACCCTGACTAAGCCCGAATTTACTGCTCAAGGTCTAATATCAGCAATAGCTAAGACGAGCGGCTAAGTATGGAAGAAATTGATAAGGTCTTATTTTGCCACTTTTTCAGGACTGACTATTTTAAACACCCTGAATCAAAGCTTTGAACTCGTCA
Organism: Coleofasciculaceae cyanobacterium; assembly: GCA_049683475.1. Lineage (GTDB taxonomy): Bacteria > Cyanobacteriota > Cyanobacteriia > Cyanobacteriales > Coleofasciculaceae > JBAUJE01. Next base: position 18,543 of record JBAUJE010000514.1, read on the forward strand.
GTCAGCCTAACACCGTCAAAATCCGAGTCAAGTTTTGCCATTGCTCGATATCTCTCCTGATTGAGCTTGATTGCCTGTCTTAGGTTCAAGATAGCTTGCTCAACGTTACCCTGCAAAGCATAGCAGCAAGCTTTATTGTAGAAAGTATCAGCATTATCAGGTTGAACTTTTTGGGCTTGTTCGTAGCTAGCAATTGCTTCTACAAATCGTCCCAAGTTGGCTAGGGCAATAGCTTTGTTGTTCCAAGCCTCAAAGTAGTCTGGTTGGATTTGATTAGCTTGGTCATAGCTAACAATGGCTTCTGCAAATCTTGCTAATTCATCTAAGACAATACCCCGATTATTCCAAGCTAGATAAAAGTCAGGCTGAAGCTTCAGCACTTGTTCATAGCTGGCAATCGCCTCTTCATAGCGTCCTAAATTTTTCAAGAAATTACCTTTGTTATAAAAGGCTTTGTAGTGATTGGGTTGGATTTTCAAGACGCGATTATAGCTATCAATTGCCTTTTCGTAGCACCCCAATTTACCAAGGGCATTGCCTCTGTTGTACCAGGCTTGATAAAGATCTGGTTTAATGGCTACGGCTTTTTCGTAGCTAGCAATTGCCTCTTGATAATGTTCTAGGTCAAACAGTAACCTACCCTGATTGTACCAACACTCGTAGAAGTCGGGTTTAAGGTCAGTGGCTCTCAAGTAGCTTTTGAGTGCTTCTTCTAAGTGTCCTAGGTTAACTAGTGCCATCCCTCGCTTATCCCAAGCCTCAGGAAAATCAGGCTTAAGTCGATTAACCTTGCCGTAGCTTTTGAGTGCCTTGTTGTACTGTTTTAACTCATCAAGGGCGATGCCTCGGTTATACCAGGCTTCAAGAAAATTAGGTTTAAGTTCAATTACCCTGTCAAAACTGACAATTGCCTCTTCATAGCGCCCCAGATTTCCCAGTACCTTACCCCGGTTATACCAGGCTTCCACCGATTGGGGTTCAATCTTAAGGGCTTGGTCAAAGCTAGCTAAGGCCTCGTTGTCCCATCCTCCATCAGATAAGACTCTACCCCGATTATTCCAAGCTTCTTCTTTATCTGGTTTAATCTTAAGGGCTTGGTCAAAACTAGCAATAGCTGCTCGATAGCGCCCTAAATAAGCTAGTGCACTAGCTCGATTATTCCAAGCTGCATGGGATTCTGGATTGATTTGAATTGCTCTGTCGTAGCTAGCAATTGCCTCTTCGTAGCGTCCCCTGTTTAATAAGGCATTGCCTCGGTTGTACCAAGCTGAATAATTTTCTGGTCTAATTGCTGTAACTTGATCGTAGCTAGCAATTGCTTCTTCGTAGCGCCCTAAATCATCAAGTGCAACACCTCGGTCATACCAAGCCGAATCGTTGTCTGGTTGAATGGCTAGAACTTGGTCATAACTAGTAACTGCTTGTTCTAATCTCCCTAACCTTCCTAGTAGAACACCCCGGTTATACCAAGCTTCTTGGTAATCAGGCTTAATGTGAGTGGCCTGATCGTAACTAGCGATCGCCTCCTCGTACCGCTCCAAGTATTCTAGTACAAGCGCCCTATTATACCACACTTGATGGTAATCTGGTTTAATCTGAGTAGCCAGATCAAAATGAGCGATCGCATCTTCAAACGCTTTAGCTTCGCTACGACGCAGTCCTAGCTCAAAAAAGAATTCCGCTTCCAAATTAGGAGTCCTACTCATACAACTCCAACCCTAGACTTGACATCCTTACGCTACTATTAGTGATTTAGCTAGGGATGTCTTGATCTGATTGTTCAAGCCTTCCTGATCTCCAAAAATTCCCACAGCCTTAATCTAGTCTTCCAGCCTTGAGCAAGGCTAATTTTGCCTTTGACACATAGACTTGAATGACTCTTCCTACGCCTTGAGGCGTTAATCTGAGAGCTTCCTTCCTCGTTGGGTTTAAGTAATGTCTTCCACCCTAATCCGGTTAACCCGTAACTGATTGTTCATCAGCTAGGGGTTACTAAAAAATGCTGCACCCAAAGTAAGGGAAGCTAAGCTACTGCACCCTTGAATCGCTATTATACTCTAATCGAAGCTAGGGAGGGTTTGCTCGGAGGTGGGTCGATGGGGAAGCCGCCCTATAGTTCTCTAGAAGCCCCACTTCAAGGTAGATAATTAGCTTAATCAAACAAGTTTTTAGTCTTCTTAGAGTCGGATAACTATGACAGCAATCACCAACAGTAATCTTGAATTCAGGGTTCCCGGCCCTTCTTCCTCACCAATTTTGGGTGCCCTTGGCAATACCCTCGGTTTTGGCAAAGACCCCATTGGTTACGTAAGCCCACTATTTGACACCTATGGTCCGGTCGTTTCTCTCGCAGCAGGGGGAGGTACTAATATCTACTCACCCCTCCCTAACTGTCCGGGTACAGTTTTTGTCTATGGACCAGAATTAGTACAGCAGGTTACCACCCAGCACGAGGTTTACTACAAATATCCTCTAACAGGAAAGTTTTATCAGAAAAGAGAAGCTTCATCAAGATCTAAAGCCCTCAAGAACTTTGGTGTAGGGCTATTTGGTGTCAATAGCCAAGAACACTTACAAAATCGCCGCTTGATGATGCCTGCTTTCCACAAACAAAAGCTGGATACCTATCGCGATGAGATGGTTGCCATCACTCAATCTGAACTTGAGCAAGTGGTAATTGGTCAATCTTATAACATTGCCCAGGTAATGCGGCGACTGACTCTAAGAATAGTAATCAAAACCCTCTTTGGCGAAGATTTTGACTCTGATGGTACTAATACGGGGACTCTCCTGCAAGACATCTTTGCCGTACAAGGTTTATCTCTGACAATGCTATTTCCCTTTGACATTCCGGGGTTACCCTACCATCGCTACCTGAGTTTAATGGCACAATTTGAAGAGAGGATGCGAGGCATAATTGCCCAAAAAAGAGCCAAGGAAGTTACTGAACCCGATGTCTTATCTATGCTTATCCAGGCTAGGGATGAGGAGAGTGGTTTTGGCCTAAGCGAAGACGAACTGCTAGGACATACAGGAGTCTTATTTGCTGCTGGCCACGAAACCAGTGCCAATGCCCTAACTTGGACGCTTTTTCTCCTCTCCCAGCACCCCCAAATTGCCACCGACTTACTCGATGAATTAGAAACTGTACTACAAGGTAGCCCACCTACCTTAGAACAGTTATCTCAATTACCTCTACTAGAACGAGTAGTTAAAGAGAGCCTGCGTATTTTAACTCCTGTACCTTGGAATGGACGAGTTACCTCCCAAGCAACGGAAATGGGGGGTTATTCTCTACCTGCTGGTACAGAAGTATTCGTCAGTATCTACCATACTCACCACATGAAGGAACTCTACCCAGAACCGGAAGAGTTTAGACCTGAACGTTGGGAAACAATTGAACCGAATAGCTACGAGTACAATCCCTTTAGCGCTGGTCCTCGTATCTGTATTGGTGCAGCCTTTGCCAAAATGGAAATTAAAATTGTGCTGGCAATGTTACTACAGCGCTATCGTCTGCAATTTCTGCCTCAAACTGAAGTTGACCGCTTTGGTGTAATTGTCCTCAAACCCAAAAACGGTATGCCTATGTTAGTCCATCCCCAAGACCACCAGTTTAACCAAGGAGTGGGTGGTGTACGAGGTAATGTGCGAGAAATGGTGAAGTTACCAGAGTAGTAATCTTGGCTTCTTAAACAAGGAACTTTAAGCTTAAGTTAAGATACTTTTAAGTTTTAGAATTATCAGCAAAGAATCCTCATCTACAACAACTGTAGGGGGTTCTTTTTTATAGCAAAAGTTAGCAAAAATAAGTTATTGTTCACGCACTACTATAAGTTCTATTATTTTCTTTGACTAGAGAATTATCTTGTTAATTATATTTATCTGCTACTTAACTTTCAGAGTATTTAGCAATGGGGATGACAAATTTTCAAAGATTTGATAAGGCTAATATTTGAAGAGACAGAAAATAGATCATCTTAATTAAAAGAAATCATTCAAACCCTTGCTTAGGCTTGTTTTTAGTTCTCACTTCCCCTTATCTAAAACCTAGTTTTTAAAGAAACCATAAACCTCTCAATAAATAATTGTTATTCATTTCCTTTTTTTGTATAATTTCTAAAGAAGAAAAATAAAAAGCTTGAGTTATCACAATAAAGTGGGTGCGTCTTATGTATTCTTCTTGCCAAGGATAGCAGTTTGGGACAAACAAAGAATCAATTGTTATTTCCTTAGATTCTTCTGTTTTGTCTGAAATATGCGGACTGAGCTAAGGATATGTGATGGGAGAGATAACTCTAAGGATAGATGACATAGTAAGAGAGGGGTGATGAGAGTAGCCTTGCTGGTCGGTCAGTTCCCTGTCTTGTCTGAGACATTTATTCTAAATCAGATTACAGGCTTAATTGATCGAGGGAATACAGTTGAGATTTTTGCCCTAGAGAACTCGGAATCTACTACAGATCAGGTGCATCCAGATGTAGAAAAATATGATCTTCTCAAATGTGCTTACCCAATTGCTAGAATACCGGAAAACTATTTATGGCGTGTACTTAAAGGTATAGCCCTACTAGTTACCAATTTCTACAAAAATCCTGGGGTTTGTCTGCGATCGCTCAACATTTTTAAGTATGGCTTACAAGCAGCTTCCTTGAGGTTGCTATATACCTCGATTCCCTTTTTAGATAAAGAGCCATACGATATTATTCATTCTCAGTTTGGGATGTACGGATTGCAAGGTGTACTACTGCGTGAGATTGGAGCAATTCAAGGAAAACTAATTTCCTCTTTTCGTGGCTATGATATCAGTTGGTATGTTCGATATGAAGGGGAAAACGTCTATGACCAACTCTTTGAGAAGGGAGATTTTTTCCTTGCCAATTGTGAATATTTTCGCAACCGTGTGATTAAACTTGGCTGCAACCCAGATAAAATAGCTGTTCACTATTCAGGGATAGATTGTAGTCGGTTTGTTTTTAAACCCCGTTATCCTCCCCCTGATAACTATACTCGTATTGCCACTACAGGTCGCCTCGTGGAAAAGAAAGGCATTGAGTATGGAATTAGGGCGATTGCCAAACTCAGAGAAACTCATCCCCAAATTGAATATAACATTATTGGTGATGGGGTATTAAGAGAAGAGTTTGAGCAACTAATTAACCAGCTTAATCTTAATGACCATGTAAAGCTACTAGGCTGGAAGACCCAGCAAGAAATTATTGAAATTCTTGATAGGTCACAGATTTTGATCGCTCCTAGCGTCACCGCCGCTGACGGCAACCAAGATGCACCTGTTAATACCTTAAAAGAAGCAATGGCGATGGGTTTACCTGTAATTGGTACTCACCATGGTGGCATTCCTGAATTAATTGAGGAGGGGATTTCTGGCTTCTTGGTTCCCGAACGAGATGCTGAGGCGATCGCGTTAAAATTAGCCTATCTAATTGAACATCCGGAAGTTTGGCCGCAGATGGGTAAAGCTGGACGAGCTTATGTAGAGGAACACTTCGACATTAATAAGCTTAATGATGAACTAGTGGCAGTTTATCGCAGCTTAGTACAAACAAAAAAGCCTCAGTTACCTCCCATAAATCAACCAGTCGAGATGCATAACTAGAATTGACAAGACTCAGGTTGCTCTTGGTCAAAGCTACTTATAGTTTCCTGTTGACCACAAGAGACTAAGACAAGAAAATAAAGAGATCTAAAGCAATGACCAACCCAAAAGTAACAATTGTTGTCTCACCTCGTGAGCGTTTTAGCTGTACCCGCGACTCCCTAGAAAGTATCTACGAACATACTAAGATTCCTTTTGAGTTAGTTTACGTAGACGGGAACTCACCAGCTAAAGTCCGGCACTATCTACTCAGCCAATCCCAAGAGAAAGGCTTTAAAAACATTCGCACCAATTATTATCTTACCCCTAACCAGGCCAGAAATATCGGTCTTACTCAAGTTAAGACTAAATACGTAGTGTTCATCGACAATGATGTAATTGTCTCCCCTAATTGGCTGCATCACTTAGTTCAGTGTGCCGAGGAAACAGAAGCTACAGTAGTTGGCCCTTTGATGTGCCAAGATGAGCCAGTTCATGAAACTGTTCACTTTGCCGGGGGAGAGTCTCACATCTGGTATGACAAAACTGGCAGAAGACGGCTGCGCGAGAAAATGTACAAGCAAGGCCAACAAGTTGAACAAGTACGTGAACAACTGCAACGACACCAAACAGAGTTAGCAGAGTTTCATTGCGTGTTAGTTCGCACTGTCATCTTTAAGCAAATTGGTCAACTCGACGAAGCAATGCTTAACACGAAAGAACATCTAGATTTCTGTATGAGTGTAGCCCAAACCGGAGGTACCGTTTACTTTGAGCCTGACTGTATTGTTACCTATGTACCAGGGCCTCCCCTCGAACTAACAGACCTCCCCTTTTATATGCTGCGTTGGAGTGATGCTTGGACTTTGGGAAGTTTACATCGCCTGCAAGAAAAATGGCAACTGACAGAAGATGCTTACTTTACAACTAAATATAAAGGGTTGGGGTGGAGAAGAAGAGATTCCATCATTACTCCCTTGTTGAAAAATTTGAGCTTTGGGGGAAAAACCCCGTTCTTAGAGAGAATTCTACTCGGTTTGGACAAGCGTCTCAACCGTTATTTAACTAATCGTCATGCCGCAAAACACCTTCCATATCAGCAGAGTCAGCAACAAACACCATTGCCACAGCGGCCTGATACAGCTTTATCTGGCAGTTAAAGAAGGGAACAGTAAATCTCGGTCAAGAAAGAGGTTATAAACTTTATGCGCCCAGAGGTAATTTACACTCCCGAAAGTAGGCTAAGGCATCCTACGCGCCTATTAAAGCTGATGTGGCGAGACTTACTAGCCTCCCGTGAACTAGCTTGGCGACTGATGGTACGAGATATAAGTGCTCAATATCGCCAGTCTTTTTTAGGTATCGCTTGGGCTTTTTTACCACCCCTTGCCATGGCCGCCGGATTTACCTTAGCCGGAGAATCCAATGTTTTCACGGTAGGTAAGACAGACTTACCCTATCCTGCCTACGTTATGTTCAGTACAGCCTTATGGCAAACCTTTGTTGAAGCTCTCAGCGGGCCGATACAGGCGGTTACTTTGGCCAAGCCGATGTTAGCCCGTATTAATTTTCCTAGAGAGGCAATTATCTTAGCAAAGTTAGGTGAAGTATTTTTTAACTTTGCCATCAAGCTAATTTTAATTGTCGGTTTATTTCTCTGGTTTAGAGTACCAGTTAGCCTGAGTGTAATTTTAGCTCCCGTTGCTTTAATTCATTTAATTTTGTTTGGCACTTTCATTGGTACTCTGCTATCACCCCTGGGCATTTTATATCAAGATGTTTCCAAAGGCATTACCATGGTCACAGGGTTTTGGCTATTCATGACACCAGTGGTTTATCCGGTGCCAACTGAAGGGACTTTTGGCTGGTTAGTCAAGCTTAATCCTGTCACACCTTTACTTGTAACAACAAGAGAACTAGCTACTACTGGCAGACTTACGGAAGTCTATGGCTTTTGGATAGTCAGTATTGTTACCTTAGTTGGTCTTTTTCTAACCTGGATTGCCTTCCGTCTTGCCATGCCGTTTGTAATTGAGAGAGTAAGTTCCTGATGACCACAAGGTTAACAGAAAAAGAGATTATGCTTCAACCTCAGAAACCTGAAGTTGTTGTCTCAGTTGAGAAAGTCTCAAAAAAGTTTTGTCGAGATTTGAAACGCTCTTTGATGTACGGTGTGCAAGACATTGCTACAGAGTTAGTCGGAGGACAAAGAAAAAGCGGTACACTACGCACTAAAGAGTTCTGGGCTTTAAAAGATATCAGTTTCCAACTACGACGCGGGCAAGCCCTCGGTTTAGTAGGGGCTAATGGCGCTGGAAAAAGTACTCTGCTGCGTTTAATTAGCGGTTTAATTCATCCCGACACTGGTTCAATTAAAGTTAAAGGAAGGTTAGCACCCCTGATTGCTTTGGGAGCAGGTTTTAATCCTATCCTCACCGGGCGCGAAAATATCTACGCCAACATGTCAATTTTGGGTTTATCGACCAAAGAAATCGAAGAAAGATTTGATGATGTCGTAGAATTTGCCGAAATTTGGGATGCTATCGATGCACCCGTGCAAACCTACAGTTCGGGAATGGCAGCCAGACTAGGATTTGCCTGTGCTATCCACATCGAACCAGATATTTTATTAATCGATGAAGTGCTAGCAGTTGGTGATATCAAATTTAAGATGAAATGCCACCATCGATTAGCCAAGTTGCGAGAAAACGGCACAGCATTTGTCCTAGTTTCTCACAACTCCCACAGTGTCTTAAATGTCTGTGAAACAGCAATTTATCTTGCCAAAGGTAAATTAATTAGCTCCGGTAATACCGAGACAGTAATTCGTCAGTATGAAGAAGACCTTGCTCTAGCGGGGAAAGAAAGTGCTGTGGGAGCAATGGTGCTACCAGCCAAGCCTAAAAGTGAAAGTTCAGGCTTAGATATTGTTTCTCTACGCTTTAAGGATGAGCAGGGTAACTTCTTAGAAACTCTTGCCTGTGGAGAACCAGCTTCTTTGTGTGTAGAATGCTTATCGCACCAAACCATTAATGATGCCAACTTAGGAGTTATTATCACTTCTCTAGCAGGAGAAAACGACCAGACTTTGTATTTAACTACCGCTAGCGATAATCAACTTTTAGAAATCTATCCAGGGGAAGTAGAGATACAAATGTATCTGCCTTATTGTGGACTAGTACCCGGAACATACACAGCCAAAGTTTACCTCAGAAGCGGTGTACGTTCCTTTGATATTGTTGAATCTTTCCGATTTACAGTCAAAGCAGGCAAGACAGTTAGTAGGTGTTTATTTTACCAACCTAGAAACTGGAAAGTAGTGAATAAATAAACTTTACTTTCTTTTTTAAATAACTCGTATTGCTTTCCTTTGTATCTCACCCAAGTTGTCAGGTTGGGTTTGGTTTGTCCTAGCTGAAAATCAAAATATCAGTAAAAAAAATCAACTTGTTTGAATAAACATACTGGAATTAGAGCAGGTAAATAGAGTCCAAGTAAGCGAGGTTCGCCTAGCCCATTGCACCTACCACCATGAATAATCCTTTAGTCAGCATTATCATCCCTACCTACAACCGACCTCAGCTACTGCCTCGTGCGGTCAAAAGTGCCTTAGCACAAACCATCGATGACCTAGAAGTTATCGTCATTGACGATGCTTCAACCGAACCAGTAAATCTGCCAGAACAACCCCGCTTGAGAATAATTCGGCTACCAGAAAATAGGGGAATTGCGGCAGTCCGCAATGTTGGGGCTAAAAATGCACGGGGAAGATGGCTTACCTACCTCGATGATGATGACCAACTACTACCCCAGATGGTTGAAGTATCACTTAAGGCTGTCTCTGAAACTAAATTACCGAAACCAGTGGCCATACTTTCTGGTTTGGAAGTGGTTAATCAGGAGGGTAAAGTAATTCAGAGACGAATTCCCCCCACTCTCCCCTGTGGCAAGCATTTTTTTTTGGAAGAAGTTAACTCCAAGGAGTCATTTCTTTCTAAACAAACACTAATGATAGAGCGTGAAGTCTTGCTAGGGATAGGTGGTTATGACGAAGAACTCACCTCCCGCGAACACACAGAAATGTTCTTGAGACTAAATCCAGTTTGTTCACTTCTGGGTGTACCAACTGTCGCCTACCGACAATTTAGGCATGAAGGTCCCCGACTATCGGGTACTCAGTCCCTTCGTCAAGTGGATTTTAACTACCTTGTAGACAAGCATAAATCCCTTTTTCTGGCACACCCAAAGATGTTCGCTAACTTTGTTTATGAACACGCCCTCAAATCTTACGAATTAGGTCAGCTAGGTCCGGCTCTCTCCAACTTCCTCTGGGCCCTACAACTACATCCCCGGCATGTTCTAGGTCGAGTTACCTGGTCTTACCGGAAAGGACTGAAAAGACGCATCAAATTTATCAGTTATTAGTTGATTAACAAACCAAATCTTCCCTTTAGTCTTTCTCTATCTCCCTACTCCTATCAATTCATTAATTATACTGTTTGAGAATATCAAAAAATGCTAAAACTAGTTTCCGTAATTATCCCTTGTTATAACGCGCAAGAGTGGATAGCAGAAGCCATTGATAGTTGTTTGCGACAAACCTATCCTAGAGTAGAAATTATCGTAATTGACGATGGTTCTACTGATGCTTCTTTAGAGATTATCAAAAGTTACGGCGAGAAACTTATTTGGGAAACAGGATCAAACCGAGGTGGAAATTATGCTAGAAACAAAGGCTTGGTTTTAGCAAAAGGTGAATATATTCAATATTTAGATGCAGACGATTATTTATTGCCAGAGAAAATAGAAAAGCAAGTTACTTGTTTAGAAGAGACAGGAGCGGATATTGTATATGGTGACTGGCGGCACCAACGTCATTTACCTGACGGCAGCATTGTTCTAGAAGAGATACAAACTTGTGGTCCTAAGGAAGATATGCTCGAATCTTTACTCTCCAATGAACGATGGGTAGCACCTGTCGCTTTACTTTTTACTAGAGCCATAATTGATAATTCAGAAAAATGGGATGAAAGTTTAGAAGCTGGTCAAGATAGAGATTTTTTGATAACAGCAGCAATTAATAATGCCAAGTTTGCCTATCAGGCTAGCTGTCATTCAATCTATAGAAGATACAGCAACACAACTGTCTCTACTGCTTCTAAAGTACGATGGATAGAAAACCATTGTTTAGTTGTAGGAAAAGCAGAAAAACAACTATCTCAGCTAGGTAGGTTTTCCAGCAAGTATCGTCAGGCACTGGCTCAATTTTATTACGATCTGGCAAGGCTATACCTCTACAGAGAATATCCTCGAAAAATAGATGGATTAAGCTACAGTAAATACGTGCAGTTTTTGGAAAAAACTTTGAGACTGTTTCCTGATTTTAAGGCAGATAACGGAATATTATTTAATCTGCTGCAAAAAGGGTTGGGATTCCGGAGCGCTGAGAAATTTACAGTGTTTTTAAAGAAAAATATAGTGTCGATGATTAGGGATATTTTATACTCAACAGGTAGTTCTTCCCAAGAGTCGTCTATTCCAGATATTTAAGGATTAATTCCATCATTGTAAGGCATAACAGCAAGCTTTGTTATACACAGCTTCGGCGTGATCAGGTTTAAACTCTAAAGCTTTATTTAAGCTAGCGATCGCTTCTTCGTATTGTCCCAACTGACCCAACGCAATGCCCCGGTTGTTCCAGGCTTCATAAAAGTCAGGTTTAATTTCGAGAGGTTGATCATAGCTAGAGATTGCCTCTTCATAAAGTCCTAACTTAAATAATTCATTGCCCCTGTTGTAGGTGGCATCATCTCTGTTCATAATTCCTTTACCATAGACAGTAAAAAAAACGAGTCAAATACTAGTACAGTAACTTGTAAAAACAAGCAACTCCTAATACTTTGACCCGACAAACAGATAACAAACCAGCTTTCAATCAAGCATACAAACTCGCCACATATTCCCCATAACCGTTATAAGGAAATGTCTCACGCCTTTCCCAAGATAAATTAGGTCCTTGGCTAATAAACTTTTCCGTCGCTTGCGACCAACGGGGATGAGGCTTATTAGGATTAACATTTGCCTCAAAACCATACTCATGGGAATCGATTGTATTCCAATAAGTAGCTGGCTGAGTTGCCAGAAACTCCACTTTAACTATGGATTTTGCACCCTTAAAACCATACTTCCAAGGTAAAACTGCTCGAATTGGCGCACCATGTTGCTTAGGTAAGGTATGACCATAAATACCAACAGCAAAAAAGGCTAACTCATTCGCCATTTCTTCTAAGCGTAAACCTTCTGTATAAGGCCAAGGTAAAGAACCTAAATGAAAACTTGGTCCTTTAGTAATTTCTGGATTGTAATAAGAGGTAAAACGCACAAACTTTGCCTGGGAAGTTGGTTCTACATCAGCAATTAGGGACTTCATCGGAAAGCCAATCCAAGGTAAAACCATTGACCAAGCTTCAACACAGCGGAAGCGATAAATGCGTTCTTCTAGAGGAAACTTTGTCTTGAGATCATCTAAGTCATAAGTACGGGGATTTTTTACTAAACCCGTCACCTCTACTTTCCAATCTTCCGTTGGTAAAGCCTGGGCCTCAGGCCAAATGGATTTATTACCACCAAACTCGTAAAAGTTATTATACTGACCAGCCAGTAATTCGTCTGTGATTGGTCGGTCAACCTTGGCAAAAGCAGAATTAGTTTTTACTTTTAAACTCGTTTGATCCAAACTAGCTGCTAGCGCCTTGGGTACTTCTGTTGAGGACTGTTGACAACCGACAATTGGCATTATACTTGCGCCGATACCAGCACCAATTAAGGTTTTGAGAAAGCGACGGCGATTGACATAAGCTGACTCTGATGTTGCCTCACTCTCCGGTATTTCCCAGGATTTAGCCACGCGGATAATTGTCATGGTTCAAAACTTAGCAAAATGGTGTCCTTTACATTTTGTATCATTTTGCTAGCAGAACCGGGTTAAATGGTTAATGGTCAGTGGAAAATAGAAAATTGTTAATTTGAGGCAACAGACAACAGTAAGTTGAAAATTGTTTATCTCCCCCGTCTCCCCGTCTTCCCCATCTCCCCCATCTCCCCCATCTCCCTCATCTCCCTCATCTCCCCATCAGACATCCGGACAACTGTAGCTGGAGTTCGTAAATATTGGTGTACTCCCCTAAAGCAGTTAATTTGCATCTAAGTTTATGCTCAGAAAACGCAATACGGCTAAATTCATTATCGTTTTCCTAATTGCTTTTCTCATTTTTAGCTTTAATTATCTTAGCTATTTGACTTGTCAATATTCAAATCTATTCGAGCAATCATCTTGGGCACAAACCAAGTATAACTACGGAGAAGTACTACAGAAAGCTATTTATTTCTATGAAACTCAGAGGTCAGGAAATCTGCCCAAAAATAATCGCGTTGAGTGGCGGGGTGACTCTGCTCTCAAAGATGGCTCAGATAATGGAATTGACTTAACCGGAGGTTGGTATGATGCAGGAGATCACATGAAATTTGGTCTGCCGATGGCTGCTTCTGCAACTCTTTTGGCTTGGGGGGGGATTGAATATAAAGATGCCTACCAACAAAGTGGTCAATATAAATACTTGCTAGATAATCTGCGCTGGGTTAATGACTATTTTATTAAAGCTCATCCATCTCCTAATCTACTTTGGGGTCAAGTCGGAATAGCAAGTTTAGATCATGCTTGGTGGGGACCTGCCGAAGTAATGCCAATGGAACGTCCCTCTTACAAAATAGATACATCTTGTCCTGGTTCAGATTTAGCAGGAGAGACGGCTTCTGCCATGGCAGCTTCTTCTATTCTTTTTCAAGAAACTGATGCCAACTATGCCAAGACTTTGCTCATACACGCTCAGGAACTCTACGAATTTGCTGATAAATATCGAGGGGAATATTCTGATTGCATTACAGAAGCCAGTGATTTTTATCCTTCTCAAAGCGGGTATTATGATGAGTTAGTTTGGTCTGCTATTTGGCTTTATCAAGCAACGGGGGAACAAAAATACCTGGATAAAGCAGAGCAAAATTACGATAAGATGGCTGACTCTCCCAACTCAACAAAATCATACAATTGGACTCATACTTGGGATGACAAATCCTATGGCAGTTATGTTCTTTTAGCAAAATTAACAGGCAAAGAACAATATATTGAGGATGCTGAGCGTTGGTTAGATTACTGGAGTGAGAAATGCAAAAGGGATAAAGTATACTACACTCCTGGTGGCTTGGCATGGCTAGATGAGTGGGGTTCCCTGCGGTATACGGCGAAGACCGCATTTTTAGCATTTATCTACGGAGACTGGGTTGAGGATAACCAGAAGAAAAGCCGGTATCACTCTTTTGCAGAAAGGCAAATTAACTACATGCTAGGGTCTAATCCTCAGCAAATAAGTTATGTAGTTGGTTTTGGTAATAATTTTCCTAGTCAACCTCACCATAGAACTGCTCATGGCTCTTGGGCTAACAATAAAAGCATACCAGAAAAGTCTCGGCACATTCTCTATGGTGCTTTAGTTGGTGGCCCCGATAAGCATGATAATTATCTAGATGAGCGGTCTAATTTCAAAATGACAGAAGTTGCTACAGACTACAATGCTGGATTTACTGGAGCTGTGGCAAAAATGTATAGTAAACATGGTGGAGAGCCACTCGCTAATTTTCCCAAACCAGAAACAAAAGAAGCTGAATTTTTCGTAGAAGCGCAAGCTGAAGAAATAGAAGAAAACCTTACACAAGTTAAAGCTGTTATCTACAACCAATCAGCTTGGCCGGCAAGAATCATTAAAAATTTATCTTTTAGGTATTTTCTTGACCTAAGTGAGGTAATTGAACAAGGTTACCAAGCTTCTGATCTACAAGTTAACTGGCAAGATAATCAAGGAGCTTCTATTTCTGATCTAAAAGCTTGGAACTCCTCCCCCAGTATTTACTATGTTCAAGTTAATCTAGATGGTTCTCAAATTTACCCAGGGGGAGAGCAGTATTACAAAAAAGCCGTCCAATTCAGCTTCACTAGTCCCACTCCAGCTTGGAATCTAGAAAATGACTGGTCATATTCGGAAATAAGCAATCAAAATGACCTCGTAAAAACTGAAAAAATTCCAGTCTACGACAAGGAAACTCTAATTTTTGGTGCTGAACCAAAAAATTGAAGCTATAGGCCAGAGCCTGGTGTTTACAGCTCTATTTGCCATTTTCAGTAGTAGGGTGGTAGTTACTCCTCCCAATACATCTAGTTTTATTTTTCTCTTGTCACGATAAAATATGTCAGCCCAGAAAGAATAAGTCTGTAGTTCTATACATACAAGTCATATTTTGTTTTAGGTCTACACATTTTTTGGACTCTTGGATAAATTGTCCCCCATAGATAGCAAAGGCAACTGCCACTTGAGAGTTGCCTACGAAGATGAATGTAAAGAAAATTTGTTGTCTTGCTAGCTTACTAGCTGTTCATGCTATTTCTAAAGATAGAGGTATAAAACTCATTCATATTAGGAAGCTAGAAGTGTAACCTTTAAAACAATTTAATAGGGTAAAGTCTAATGAGTAATAAATTACTGAGTATTTTGGTAGGGACAGCAATAGCTGTAGGTCTAGCACCAGTAGCACTGGCAGACTCAATCCCCACCTCAAGTTCAGAGAACAGTTCTGTCACCCTTTCTGGTGAATCCCTCCGCAGAGTGAGTCCTCGAAACGCATCGGATGACTTCGGCAACTTCTTTTTGGGAACTTCGTCGGTAGGTCAAACTGGTACTGAAACAGAAGACGAATCTGCTGACTCGTCTGGAGGGGGTTTTCAGATCAATGACCAACTAGAGTTAGTTGTTGGGGACACCCTTGATTCCCGCGGATCTCTTAACCTATTCCCCCTAGAAAGTGAGCCTGGTGATTCTCAACGGGTCAAGTTACAAGTTGACTTAGGAGAATAAGCTCGTTGTCAATTGCCTTGACTGAGCTGTCTTTGTAAAACCAGTTGTTTAGCTAGCTCGATTGCTGCCTTCATACTGGTAGCATTAGCTATACTTCGACCAGCAATATCAAACGCTGTGCCGTGGTCTGGGGATGTGCGTACAAAGGGCAAACCAATGGTGGTGTTAATTGCTCGGTCAAAAGCCATCAGTTTAACGGGGATCAAACCTTGATCATGGTAAAGAGCTAGATAAGCATCAGGCAGATTAGTCTTCCTGTCTAGGAAGCTAGATTGGGAATTTGATCTATTTTCTGGTTGAATAATACTGGAAGTTTCTCCATACCAAGCTTGACCAGGTTTCACCCAAAGGGTATCTGGTGGTACAGGGCCATCTATTTGTAGGCTAGGACGTTGACGGCGTTCTTGTTCTAACCAAGGAATTAGCCAGTCTTTTTCTTCATTACCTAGTTGACCCTCTTCTCCACTGTGGGGATTTAAGCCAGAAATAGCAATTCGTGGCGAAAACATACCAAAATCTTCTGCCAAGCACTTTACTAATAAATCAAGTTTGCTTGCCATCAACTCCGGTGTCAGGGTATCAGCTACTTGACGCAAGGGAATATGGGTAGTTGCGAGCAGCAAGCGTAGTGAGTAGTCCGTATGGGGTGAGCTCGCGACAAACAACATACCGAATTTCTCTGTACCTGAATACTGAGCTAAAACTTCCGTTTGACCCGGATACTCATGTCCGGAGGCTTTCCAGCAGAACTTGGCAATAGGACCTGTGACAATACCATCAAACTCCCCTGCTAGGGTAAGGTCAATTGCTTTTTCCAAATAAGCAAAACTTGCTGCACCACTGGCTTTATTGCCAATACCTATTCTAATTTGCCTGTCAGTCGAGGCATCTAGCTCAATATTGAGCATTGATAACTGCTCCGGGGAAACTAACTTATCAACTTTTTCGGGGTTCTGCTTAACTAGTTGCCTGTAGGTAGCCTCTAGAGGCGACCTGCTACCTATCACCGTAATTTGACAATTGCTCGTGACTTCTGGGTCTGCTAGTGCCTTAAGTATTACTTCTGGCCCAATTCCCGCCGGATCTCCTAACGTGACGGCTAAGCGAGGGGGTTTTGTCCGTGAGCCGAGCTTTTCTGTAAAGTTTGTAAAGAAAGGTTTCTCTGTGTTCATTTTTAGCCAAGACCTCTTGCCAAAATAATCTTGACTCATGGTAGAGCAAGGCTAAAAAGGAATTTCTCTCTTTCCCCCACTCCTGCCAGAAGTCTCCCCTTAAGCAGCAGTCTGTACAATAAATGCTATAGTTATCAAAATTTTTGTTAGTTAATTAGCAAGAGGAGAAAGGAAAACAATGGGCGGTGAAATTTTTAATGCAGCTATTTTATCATCTACCTTGATTCTCGTCGGTCTCGGCTTGGGCTTTTTATTGCTCAAAATCCAGGGTGGCGAGGAAGAAGAGGCTTAAAAATTTGGCGTTGCACAATCGGAGACAAGAGGGACGAGAACCGCTAAAAAACCCCAATCATCCGGTAAATATGCAACGCCAAGAGTCTATCTAAGCCAGTTAGTAGACCTCTTGCAAAATTAAAAATCCCATCAAATTAAGGAGTGAAATGTTCAGGTTTTATACCTGTCCCCTAACTCCTGTAATAAGTATAGTGTATACAGTTGAGTAAAGCTAAGCGCAGATGTTCTCAAGTGAGGATCTCCTTGCTTGAGAGTATGGGTTGGCTAGCAAAAAGTAAGAATTAATGAGATTGCCTGAGCAAAAGTTTAAGTCTTTCTGATAAAATCTTATAGAAACTTTAAAATTCATTACTAAAATCATTGATGAACTTGTTGGTCTTAGGTGCAACAGGCACTCTGGGTAGACAGGTGGTCCGTCGCGCACTAGACGAAGACCATCAGGTGCGCTGTTTGGTCCGCAGCCCACGTAAAGCAGCCTTTTTGAAAGAATGGGGGGCTGAAATTGTACAAGGTGACATCTGTAAACCTGAAACCTTGCCACCAGCTTTAGAAGGAATTGATGCCGTAATTGATGCGGCAACATCTCGACCGACAGATTCTCTTGCCATTAAACGGGTGGACTGGGATGGCAAAGTTGCCCTCATACAAGCCGCTGTCGCTGCTGAGGTTGAGAGGTTTATTTTCTTCTCAATTCTCAATGCAGAGCAATTTCCGAAGGTGCCACTGATGGAAATTAAGCGGTGTACAGAACTATTCCTGGCAGAGTCAGGCTTGAAATATACAATTTTAAAGCCTGCCGGGTTTATGCAAGGTCTAATTGGTCAATATGCAATTCCCATTTTAGATGGGCAATCAGTTTGGATTACTGGCGACAGTTCCCCCGTTGCCTATATGGATACAATTGATATTGCCAAATTTGCTGTTCGTGCCCTGGAATTACCAGAAACGGTTAACCAAAGCTTCCCTGTTGTCGGATCTCGTGCTTGGGGTCCTTATGAAATTACCAACTTGTGTGAGCGGTTGTCTGGCAAAGATGCCAAAATCGCCCGAATACCCTTTGGTTTCCTGAGAGGAATGCGCCGGTTTGTGCGATTTTTTCAGTGGGGCTGGAACGTGGCAGATAGGCTAGCATTTGCTGAGGTATTAGCAAGTGGAAAACCCCTAGATGCACCGATGGAGGAAGTATACAAGGTTTTCAAGTTAGATCCTAGGGAGAACACAACCTTAGAAGCATATATGCAAGAGTACTTCGGTCGAATCATGAAAAAGCTGAAAGAAATTGAATACGAGAAAAATAAAGGTAAGAAAAAGAAAAAGACTCCCTTTAAATCGAAATCCTAGCAAGGATCTTGTTTCAATGTGAGTAATGACTGAGGTATTTCAGCCAAAAAGTATTGAAGTAATTAAAGCTCAAGGAGCAGGTTACTAATTCTAGCCTTGGCACTTCTATCCTTAAAAATATCTTTTGTTTTAGAGAGGAACTTCAAGGGCAAAAAGTTAAGCCTCAATGTTCCGGACTAATTGACCATAACTAGGACTGGTAAATGTGCGCAAAGTAGGGATTATCTACAACGACATCAAACCTGTGGCTTGTCGTATTGCCACGGAGTTAAAAGATCAACTTAGTGCCTCAGGTTGGGATGTCTGTGTGGCTAACGGCACAGGTGGAATTCTTGGCTATTCCCGTCCCGACTCTCCTGTTTGTCATACGCCGATTGACAAGCTAGCCCCTCCCGGTTTTGATGAAGAGATGGAATTGGCAATTGTCCTGGGAGGAGATGGTACAGTGCTTGCCGCATTTCGCCAAGTTGCTCCCTATGGCATTCCCCTCATTGCAGTCAATACCGGCCACATGGGTTTCCTGACGGAAACTTACGTCAATCAGCTGCCTTCAAGCTTAGAACAGTTAATGGCAGGGGAGTACGAAATAGAGGAACGCTCTATGCTCCTGGTTCAGGTACTCAGAGAAGATTATATTTGGTGGGAGGCACTTTGCTTAAACGAAATGGTGCTACATCGGGAACCCCTAACTTGTATGTGCCATTTTGAAGTAAGCATTGGACGTCATGCACCAGTTGATATTGCTGCCGATGGCGTAATTATTTCCACTCCCACGGGTTCAACGGCTTACTCTATGAGCGCTGGGGGAGCTGTGATAACGCCAGGAGTGCCGGTACTACAATTAATGCCAATTTGCCCCCATTCTCTGGCATCTAGAGCCTTAGTGTTTGCTGAGAGTGAAGAAGTAAATATTGTGCCAGCAACCCCCAATCAGTTGGTAATGGTGGTAGATGGTAACGCTGGCTGTTACGTCCTCCCAGATGATTTGGTCAGAGTTAAGCGATCGCAATTTTCAGCAAAATTTATCCGCTTACAACCACCAGAATTTTTCCGAATTTTGCGAGAAAAGTTAGGTTGGGGTTTGCCCCATATTGCCAAACCAACTTCTGTAGAATTGCCTTAACAAGATGACGCAAGAACACGGAGACACGGAGAGATTTTTTTATGGTTAATTCACCGGATATCTCTTCTATTAAGCCCTCTCTTGCCCTACAAATCAGTGTTTGGAGTGCGGAAACTGTGAGTTATATCTGGGAATATTTGCAACGTAATCGTAAAGAAGCCAAACGCTTGGTAGGAATTAGCTACGAGCAGCTAATTCAACTGATGGAGCAAGCGAAACTTTTACATCAGCAAAAACTCTCAGAAAAAGAAAGAAGTAAAACTCGGCTGATTAGTGCTGGTGGTGGCAAGAAACCACAACTTGAAGAAGAAGAACAAATTATCTTAACTTTAATCTATTTACGTCATCATTTAAGCTTTCAGATTCTCGGTCTGTTGTTTCAAGTAAGTGAATCTACTGCCCATAATATTTTTAGTTATTGGCAAGGTCTGTTACGAGAGTCACTACCAGCTAGTCTACTAGAACAAATAAAAAAGTGCCAAATAAAAAACCCCCAAACGGAGAACTAAACTCACAACAGAAAGAAACTAATAAAAAGCTATCTTCTAAGCGCATTTTTGTCGAACACGTAATTCGTCTAGTCAAGATTTTAAAAATAGCACAAGAAAGATTTCGTTTAGATGCTCACAAGAATGAATCAATCATCATGACAATTTGTGGGTTAGTAAGATTGAGAATTGGTCGGTTAGTTTTCCAAGCAGTGAAAATCGACGACGACACCAAAACAATTGAGGTTAATAATCTTCTTACTTCGGGGTCTAAATTAACAACAATGGCTTCTAATACTGATTATGCCGTTGAAATTAGCTGAAACTGCTCCAATCAGTTTAAGGGATAAACACTAGTCAGAGAGCTACTTTCGACTTTCTGGAGATGTCTAATAACAACGTTTCTTTATGAGAAATGTTACAAAATCATTCGTTAGAGAAAGCTAGAAGATTTTAGTAGTCAGAGCAGGGGAAGAATATCACTGGTTTTGGGGATTCACAAGCCGGGGATACTGTTAATTAACTTAACAAAAGTAATGAGTCTTGGGGTAAAAATTAATTTAAATGTGTATGCTCTAAAAAATGTGTTGCCGTTTTTGACTAAAAGCTTGAATTGCAGATAAAACGGCAACGCGCTCTATTTTAATTGGTTTCTTGATGGGAATTGAGATAACCGGCTAGAAAGGCTCCTGCTTCAGTAATTGCTTGTCGTCCCTCCTCTAGAATTGGTGCAAAAAGATGGTGGCAGTGAATCATATCTTTCCAGACTTTTAACTCTACAGAGACATCCTCTAACGCTGCCTTACGTGCTAAACGTAGGGAGTCATCGAGCAAAATTTCTTGATTGCCCACATGAATTAACATTGGTGGCAAACCAGATAAGTCAGCATAAAGAGGTGATACCGTAGGCTCAGAAGGGTTGTCATTAGGTACATACATCTTGACAATTGTCTCAATCAACTCAGGTGTCACCATTAGGTCAACGTCAGTTTTAGTTTGAAAGGTTGAACCTGTCCCTTGCAAATCGAGAAACGGTGACATTACTAGCGCTGCGGCAGGTAAAGATTTACTAGCATCGCGCAGTGATAACAGGGTAGAGAGAACTAAGTTTCCACCCGCCGAGTCACCAGCGATCGCTATATTACTGTCACTAAAACCTCGTGTTTCCCTTAACCAATGGTAAGCAGCCAAGGAATCCTCCAAGGCAGCCGGATAAGGGTGTTCTGGTGCTAATCTGTAGTCAATCAGCAAAACCAAAGCCTTAGCTGCTTCTGACAAGTCACTCGCAATGCGACGATGACTATGACGAGAACCCATGATAAATCCACCACCATGTAGATAGAGAATAACTTTACTCTGGGCTGCTGGTGTTGAAATTAAGTAAGCAGGAACTCCGTTAGCATTAACTTCTTCAACTGTTGCCGTGGGATGGGGTGGCCAAGCAAACCCTGTCTCAAAGTTAGTTCGCATCTCTGCTGGAGTTTCCCCCCAAGAGAGGTTACGCAACTGTTCCAGGATGGCACTAAGTTCTTGTTGGCTCATAGTTCCGATAATTTTTCAGTTTTTCAATTCTCCATTCTCTCCTAACAGATTAGGATGGAAAAGGAGTATCTTGCTAGAAAGGGAAATCTATGAGCAAAACCGAACAAGTACTCCGCCAATTACCAGGGGATGTTCTAGCACGCTTACGCAGCGCTGACAAAATGTGGCAAGCCTTGCGGGAAGAACAAATAGCAGTTCCCCAGGTAATTAAAGAGAGTGAACAACCCTTAGAGAGCATTGATTGGGATGTAGTTATCTCTGGTGGCACCTTGGGAATTTTCCTTGGTGCTGCTTTGCAAAAGCGAGGTTGGCGAGTCGCCTTAATTGAGCGAGGAATTTTGCGGGGTAGAGAACAAGAATGGAATATATCTCGCCAAGAATTAGAAGTATTTGTAGAACTAGAACTACTCACAGCAGCAGAATTAGAGCAAGCGATCGCCACTGAATATAATCCGGGTCGTGTTAGCTTTTGCGGTGGGCCAGATTTCTGGGTAAAAGATGTTCTTAATATTGGTGTTGACCCAGTTTTTCTGCTAGATACCCTCAAGCAAAAGTTTTTAGCAGCTGGTGGAAAACTTTTAGAAAAAATCTCTTTCCGAGGGGCAACAATTCATCCTAATGGTGTGCAAGTAGAAGCGGGAGAAGATTTTTTAAAGACTCGCTTACTAATTGATGCGATGGGGCATTTCTCTCCCATAGTTAAACAGGCAAGGCAAGGAGAAAAACCAGAAGGTGTTTGCTTAGTTGTGGGTAGCTGCGCCCAGGGTTATCCTGACAACGAAACTGGCGATTTGATTGTTTCTTTTACCCCCATTGAGCATCAATGTCAATATTTTTGGGAAGCTTTTCCGGCGCGAGATGGTAGAACAACTTACCTATTTACCTACCTAGATGCTCATCCCCAACGTCCTAGTTTAGAGTTTCTCTTTGAGGAATACTTGCGTCTTTTACCGGAGTACCAAGGGGTAGAATTATCCCAAATTGATTTTAAACGAGTTTTGTTTGGCTTCTTTCCTGCCTACAGACAAAGCCCACTTCGCCTACCTTGGCAGCGTATTTTGCCTGTAGGTGATAGTGCTGGGGCCCAATCTCCCATTAGCTTTGGTGGGTTTGGCTCAATGGTGCGCCATCTTAAGCGTCTAACAGAAGGTATTGATGAAGCCCTGAAAATAGATGTTCTCAGTCGAGATGCTTTAGCCCAATTACAACCTTATCAGCCCAATATTGCTGTTACCTGGATGTTTCAGCGAGCTATGAGTGTTGGTATTGAGCAAAAGTTAGCTCCTAATCAAATTAACGAGTTACTAACTGGCGTTTTTCAGGCCATGGCTAAGCTAGGAGACGACGTACTACGTCCTTTTTTGCAAGATGTTGTGCAGTTTTCCGGACTATCTAAAACTCTTTTCTTTACTTCACTGACTAAACCGACATTGATAGTACCAGTGATTCCTCAAGTCGGACTGACAACTTTATTAGACTGGCTGGTGCATTACTTTAACCTGGGTATCTATACTGGCTTATCGGCTTTGGGGGAACTAGTTAGTAGGAGTGGAATTTTGAAGATAATGCCAGCCAAGGGAAGATACTACTACCAGCGTTGGTTAGAAGCATGGCGCTATGGTTCTGGGAAGGAGTGAAAATGGGGGAGATGGGGGAAGCTGAGATCACCCCATGCCTAGAAGGGCAGGGGGTTCCATAAGTTACTCCAACTCTCCCCAGCTCTCGGATAAGTCGAACAAACATAATTGTACGGCTTCTCCTACAGCATCTGGGTTCTTATTGG
>JBAUJE010000515.1:0-3530 GCA_049683475.1 Coleofasciculaceae cyanobacterium
TTTAGGCGGGGTAATTTGGCTGTTTTAACTCAATTACAATTAATTGTTTTGAGTTGATTAACTGGTTAGATTTTGAGGATTAAACACAATTCTGTCACCAGAAACTTGAGGTTTAGTTTTTCACTAACCTGCTTTTGATTCTCACACGCAAAAAAAAGCATTCCTGATACAATCGCTACATTTTTAGCGATTAAAACCCTGAGTTTAATTAACTTTTAACTCCCTAATTGAAAGAGCATTAAGATTGTTTTAATAATTACGACATGTAATACACATTTTAGAAATAAAAATAAAACTTTACTTAAGCTAAATATGTTGATGTGTTTGCTGGTATAAATATTATTTATCAATCAGCCAATATAGTATTTAATTTCAGCCAATTTTTTAAGGAAAAAACTATTAAGCTTAATCTCTTTTCTTCGGAATGTAGACTTCGCGTAGACGATTGATAGTAGTTTGCTTAACAATTCCCAATTCCCTATCAACAAAGGAGTCAAGGCTGCTCTTTACCCCAAGTCTCACCAAGCTGCATGTCAATTTCGCTAGAATTAAAAATTATTAAAAATTTGTTAGATTTGTAACATGGCTAACTCGCGTCTACAAACACTATTTACTTACCTGCGCCCCCATTGGCGGCCAGCTACCCTTGGCATCTTGGCTCTACTGATTGTTAACGGTTTAGGAGTTTACATACCTTTATTAATTAGAGATAGTATTGGCGAACTGCGCGTAGCCTTAAGTTTCGATCAGATCGGGCGCTTCGTCTTACTAATCTTCCTGCTGGCCTCTTTAATGTGGCTAATTCGGATTGTTTCCCGCATCCTCCTGTTTGGGATAGGGCGTCAGGTGGAATTTGACCTGAAGCAAAAGATTTTTCAGCACCTTTTGAAAATGGAACCGTCCTATTTTGCCAAAAATACGGCGGGAGATTTAATTAACCGAGCCACTAGTGATGTTGATAATATCCGGCGGCTGCTAGGATTTTCAGTTTTGAGTTTAGCAAATATATTATTTGCCTATGGCTTGACACTACCAGTGATGATGTCCATTAGCGTGCGGCTGACTTTAATTGCGCTAGTGGTTTATCCCTTCATGTTGATAACTGTCTACCTCTTCAGCAATAGACTGCGTAACCAACAGCTAGCAGTGCAAGAAAAACTTTCCAACCTGTCAGAGCTGATTCAAGAGGATATGAGCGGCATCTACCTGATTAAAATCTACGCTCAGGAGGAAAATGAGCGTCGTGCTTTCGGTCGCTTGAATAAGCAGTTATTAAAGGCAAATCTTAATTTAGCAAGAACCCGTAATACTTTATTTCCCGTCATAGAAGCTCTTGCCTCTATTAGTTTACTAATTTTGCTCTTTGTTGGGCCGGGAGTGATTTCTGCCGGTGAGATTAATATTGGCGATTTTGTAGCGCTAATTCTTTTTGCCGAGCGTCTGGTTTTCCCTACTGCCCTCCTTGGTTTTACTATTACAGCTTATCAGCGGGGTGAAGTAAGTATTGATCGTGTCGAGTCCATTTTCTTAAACGAACCCCAGATTCAAGACACTACTGATGCCAGCATTCTGCCCCAACCAATCAAAGGTCAAATCAAGGCCGTTAACCTAAGTTACACTTACCCTGGTGCAACAACTCCAGCTTTAAAAAATATTAATTTTACGATTAATCCAGGAGAAAGGGTGGCAATTGTAGGGGCAATTGGTTCGGGTAAATCAACCCTTGCCAATACACTGCCTCATTTACTAGATATTAGTGAAAATCAGTTGTTTTTAGATGGCCATGACATTACCAAAGTGTCCTTGCAAGATTTGCGCAAAGCGATCGCTTATGTACCCCAAGAGAGTTTCTTATTTAGTGCCAGCATCAAAAACAACATTCGTTACGGCGATCCTGTCAGTGAGCAGTCAGAGGTTGAATCTGCTGCCAAACAAGCACAAATTCACCCAGAAATTCTCAACTTCCCACAGCAGTATGAAACAATGGTGGGAGAAAGAGGCATTACCTTATCTGGTGGTCAGCGACAGCGTACATCTTTAGGCAGAGCGCTGCTGATAGATGCTCCCATCCTCATTCTCGATGATGCCCTAGCTAGTGTTGATAATCGCACGGCTACCCAAATTCTGGAAAATCTCTCAGAAGGTACTCAGCGCAAGACGGTACTTTTTATCTCCCATCAACTCTCAGCGGCTGCTACCGCTGATCGTATATTTGTGATGGATGCAGGTCAAATTGTGCAGACTGGTACTCATACGGAATTGATTCAAAATCCTGGTCTTTATCAGTCACTATGGAATCAGCATCAGCGAGAAGAACAATTAGAGCAGCCATTATCAATCATCGATTTTCTGCGGCAGGTTAAATACTTTCAAAACTTTAGCGAGGTAGAATTGCTGCAATTAGCTACTATCGGTTATCGAAAGTGTCTGCAAAAGTCAGGAATTTTATTTAGAGAACAAGATCCAGGTGATGCTTTATATATTGTTCTTTCCGGCTCTGTAGAAGTATTTGTTGCCGAACTTAATAAGCATTTGTGTGTTCTTCAGACTGGAGATTTTTTGGGAGAACTGTCTTTAATGTTGGGTATTCCACGTACTGCAACAGTACAAGCACTGGAAGAGACAGTGCTGTTTGCTATTGATAAAAATGGTCTAAGAACGCTCTTACAGGAACGCCCAGAGTTGTACGAAGTAATTGCTCAAGAGTTAGGAAAACATCAAGAAGAATTAGTTGAAAGGCAACAAGAACTGCGAGAGTTAGGGTTATTAGATGAAGAAGAGGATGATCATAATCCTCTCACTTGGGTGCGTAAGCGGCTCAAAAAACTGTTTAGTATTTAGTTGGAGATAGTAAAGAACGGGGAATAGCAAATTATGGTCAGAATTACTGCTCGTCAAGAGTCTTTGCCTATCCCACCGTTAGAAAGTGGCGATCGCTTAAACTGCTATGAATTTGAGCGTCGTTATAATTCTATGCCTTCTCTGAAAAAAGCTGAACTGATTGAGGGAGTAGTTTACGTGCCTGCTGCACTGCGTTTTCGGAGTCATGCTCAACCCCATGGCAATCTCATGGGTTGGCTATGGACTTACAAAATTTCGACACCTGGTATTGAGTTGGGGATTGAACCTACTGTGCGTTTAGATTTGGATAATGAACCTCAACCCGATGCGGTGTTGCTAATTGATGAAAATTGCGGTGGACAGGCAAGATTAAGTGATGATGATTATATTGAGGGTGCGCCGGAATTGGTAGCAGAAATTGCGGCAAGTAGTGTGGCGATAGACTTGCATGATAAGAAGCGAGCTTATCGTCGCAATGGGGTTAAAGAGTATCTTGTTTGGCAAGTATTTGAGCAGAAACTTGATTGGTTTTATTTAGAGCAGGGTGAGTATGTTTCTTTGCCACTGAGATCACCCCATGCCTAGAAGGGCAGGGGGTTCCATAAGTTACTCCAACTCTCCCCATCTCTCGGATAAGTCGAACAAACATAATTGTACGGCTTCTCCTACAGCATCTGGGTTCTTATTGG